>JBBSAR010000701.1:0-1500 GCA_038252125.1 Desulfatiglandales bacterium | reverse complement strand
TTCCAAAGCGGCAAGGACATGGCTGGCGTGGAACTGAGGGGGACGCCCCGGTTCCTGGTCGGATCGGTTCTGAATGCAGGCGCTATCGGAGGCGCTCTGGACATAGAAATCAACAGCCTGAACAAGATGGTCGAAAAGGGAGTTCGTTTTGTTATTACTTCGCCGGTTTTTGATCTTCACCGATTCAAACAGGTCGTCAAAAGGGTCGACACAACTCGGGTAGCCCTGATTCCGACCGTTCTGCTCCTGAAATCGGTTGGGATGGCGAGGTATATCGACCGCAATATAAAGAATATATCCATCCCATCGGAAATCATCGCCAACATCCAGAAGGCCCCGGACAGGGTCAGAGAATGCATCAGGATTACGGCGGATCTTATAAACGGGATAAAGGAAATGGGGTTGGCAGGGGTTATGATCTCCACTGTGGGATGGGAGGACAGGCTTCCTCAGGTTCTTGATGAAGCACGAATCTAAAGGCGCTGGAAAGTTTCGGGGCTAAAAACACTAAATACACAAGGGAACTTTGTTTCGAAAGAAAAATTGCAACCTGTAATCTTATAGGGAAGGAATACAGACAGATGTCAGAAAATACAGAAAAAAGGACTTCAGGGTCGGTAATGGTCTTGGGAGGGGGAATCTCCGGGATGCAATCAGCTCTGGATCTGGCAAATTCGGGCTTCTATGTCTATCTCGTGGAGAGATCATCAGCCATTGGCGGTTTAATGTCTCAGTTGGACAAGACATTTCCCACCAATGACTGCGCCATGTGAGTGATCTCACCAAAACTGGTCGAGGTCGGCCGGCATCTCAACATAGAGCTTTTGACCACAACGTAACTCCTTGAGCTGGAAGGAGAGGAGGGCAACTTCAAGGCCCGGATCCTGCAAAAACCCAGATATATAGATCTTGCCAAGTGCACGAGTTGTGGGGAATGTACCAAGGTTTGTCCCATCGAGTTGGACAATGAGTACGATGAGAACCTTTCCAAACGAAGGGCGGCCTACAAGAGGTATCCACAGGCCATGCCCGGCGCCTTTGCCATCAGCAAGAGAGGAACCGCTCCGTGCAAAGCCACCTGTCCCGCCCATGTGAGCGTCCAAGGTTTCGTGGCCCTTATCAGGGAAGGCAAGTACAGGGAAGGGCTAGAACTTTTTAAGGAAGTACACCCTTTTCCCGCCATCTGCGGCCGCGTATGCCATCATCCCTGCGAAGGGGTCTGTACGCGGGGGGATCTGGATGAACCCATAGGAATCCAATATCTCCACCGGTTCATGGCGGATCTGGATCTATCGGATGAAAATCCCTATCTTCCGGAAATTGACCGGGAACGGGACGAGAAGGTCGCTGTTATAGGGGCGGGACCGGCAGGACTGGCCGCTGCCTACTTCCTGAGAAGGAGAGGATATCGGGTCACGGTGTTTGAGAAACTGCCCGTGGCGGGCGGTATGATGGCCGTCGGAATTCCGGCCTACAGGCTGCCCAGGGATATCCTGGCCG
>JBBSAR010000700.1:0-1500 GCA_038252125.1 Desulfatiglandales bacterium | reverse complement strand
GAAAGGGGTGGCTATACGGCTCTGCGCGACGTGCTAATGCAGAACGCCCGAGCACTTTGGAACAAGACAAGAGATTTAGCGACGGGGAAGCCATAGGTTGTGTCAAAAGGATGGAAAAATTTCAAATCCGGCTGCGAGGAAACGGTGGTCCGAAGTCAGCGCTTTTTCTATGCACAATTCCTTCATCAGAACAAAGCTCGTGCAGTTGGTAAAGGAAAAGGATTGATCCTTCCACCTGAGAAAGCATTGGACGGCGCGTCCCGCCCTGTCAGGCGTCACCCACTCAGTTTTGCATCGAGGGCTTTGCGACACCTGGTCCCACCACCGTTCGGCGGCTGACAGACCGAGTCGCATACGGATCAACGTCAAGGTTTCATCTATTGTGAAAGGAGGTAGCTCATGGAATTAATAGCAAAAGTATTTCAAAACGGTCGTTCGCAAGCGGTTAGGTTACCCAAGGAGTTTCGGTTCAAGGGAAGTGAAAATCAGCAAAAAGGGTGATAAGGTAATTCTTGAACCGCTTGAAAGAATCAGATGGCCGGAAGGTTTCTGGGATGCTTTTACTGTGGATCGAGATTTTCAAACGCCTGAAGCGTTGCCATCAAGAAACTTTAGCATGGATTAACCAGGAGAGATATGTATCTACTCGATACGAATATCATTGTTTCTTATAATGTAAAAGAATTTGGTCGGATCGCTAGCCTGGAAGTCGAGGATTGGGCAACCGTTTAGTCCATTACAGTGGAAAAGATAAATCGGGTTTTGGTGAATATAATCAATGATTCAGAAAGTTGTAAAGAAACGTAGCTTGAAAGATACCTCTTCAATCAAAGATGATTTGGAATATTGGCTTAAGAAAGCTCCTGAAGAGCGGGTAGAAGCTGTGGATTATTTTCGGAGGCAATTTCATGGAAGTTCAACCAGACTTCAAAGAATTGCTCGAGTTATTCAACGTTCATAAGGTGAAATATGTCATTGTTGGGGGATATGCGCTGGCGTTTCATGGCGCTCCACGATACACAGGTGATATGGATATTTTTGTGAAACCCGATACAACGAATGCCCAGCGAGTGTTGAAGGCTCTTGATAAGTTTGGGTTCGGTTCTCTCGGTTTAGCACTCGAAGATTTTGATGGTCCAGACAAAGTTGTACAGTTAGGTGTGCCTCCGGTCAGAATAGATATTATAACATCCCTGTCAGGGGTTTCCTGGGAGCAAGCGTATAGGAATTGTGAAAGTGGTGAATATGGCGGTGTTCCAGTGAAATACATCGGGCAAAAACAATTTGTTTTAAACAAACGAGCTACAGGAAGAAAAAGAGATTTCGCTGATCTGGAAGCTCTTGATACCGAATAGTGCCAAACAAAAGAAATCCCATAACAAATTCAGCGCACCTCATCTTGTTCCTGTTAGGGATTCGAGGCTTCTCATTACATCTTTGCCGTGTATATTTCCCTTGACGCCCATATCCAAGAAAAGGTCAATTGTTTCAGAGAGCGTT
>JBBSAR010000699.1:0-1513 GCA_038252125.1 Desulfatiglandales bacterium | reverse complement strand
TTGGATGAGCGCGACATACAGATTCTTCGCGATGCCGTAACGGTCGCCGAAGTGGGGGCCGTTCATGGAAAAGAAGGCCACCGGCGATAAGACCGGTTCCGTTTTTCCCGAGAGTCGCGTATGGAGATATTCCGTGCATTGAACGGCGGAAATGGGCAGACAGAACAGGAGGTCGTACAAGCCCGTCCCGTATGCCGGGTTCAGCGCAAAGAATGTAAGAAACATCTTGAGCGGCGCCTGTTCGGAAAAGGCTTCCGCAACGATCTCCAGGTCCACGAAAGGAAGTCTTGCCTGAACAAGGACCTGATCCCCGTACCATTCCAGGGCGTATACCTTAGGTTTCTTTTCCTGGTAGGAAGCAATGACTTCCTTGTAAAGCTGCTCCTTGCCTTGCTGGGCAAGTTTCCAGTCGGCCGGCGTCTGGTAAGCGCTGAAACGAAACGGTTCGAACAGAGCCGCGGCGGTTCTGTCCAGGTATTCTCTATCAAGAACGATGGATATGGCGGAAGGAGAATTCAGCAGCGCCAGCGGGGAGATCTCTTTCTGAACCAGTATCCGAAGTATGGCGCCCACTATTTCAGGGTTGTTCCTATGGGGAAAAACAGAGAGGACTTGGGCATCTTTCTGTTGGGAAACGGAACGCGGAAACCAGGTCTTTAGGATTTGAAGAACCTTTTCAGCACAGGGCGACTCCACCGCAAACCGTACGGAAGGGGAAGCATCGTCACCGCCGCAGGTAAGGAGGGAAAGGTTTATTTTCTCGTCTGAAAACCGCCTGCATACATCCCCTGCAAAACCTTCTCCGCTAATGGAGGATACGACAGACGTCCAGCGGATATCCTTTAAGATTTTAAATCCACCAAGTCTTTCGGGGAGTACCATCGGAATCCTGATTTTTTTCAACCTGTGGGCTTAGAAACGCCATCAAACACAAAACCGCCGGAACGATTCATACGTTGGCCGGCGGATCGGTGTTTTCAGATGGTTATCGCGGACGGGGGTCAATCGTTACAGGGTAACAACTCTCGCGCGGACGCGAAAATCTATTAAGCCAGAGCGGTTACCACCTTCCATAACCCCTCTGTATCAATCGGTTTTGCAATATAATCATCCGCTTCCGTGGACATGCCGTCGGCGTGCGTGTAGCTCGTGGTCGGAACGGCCTCCCCAACAGCGGTAAGAAGCACAACCGGAATGTCCCTTGTCTTTTCATCTGCTTTCAGTTCCGCGCAGAGAACATACCCATCTTTTCTGGGCATCATGACATCCAGGATAACCAGGTCCGGCTGCCGCTCCCTGATCGATTCCTCCCCTTCCACGCCGTCATAAGCACGCCCTACTTCACAACCCTTGCTCTCTAACATCATGGCTACGGTTTCCACCAGATCGGGATCATCATCCACCACAAGAATATATTTTTTTTCCATGCCATATCTCCTTACACATCTGTTTTTGGCCGTGACAAAAAGTTTCTTTCCCTTAACACATCTCTGAACAAATCGTCAATCACGAA
>JBBSAR010000698.1:0-1541 GCA_038252125.1 Desulfatiglandales bacterium | reverse complement strand
GGAAAGCTGATCATGTCGGGAATCCACCCGAAGACGTCCTGCACCGTGGCCATTACGCAGACTCTCAGCGACGAACAGGAGATGCAAAGCTCCATGGCGGAAATGGTCGGGTCGTTATTCTAATCAAACCGAATCGGTTTTTTGAACATGGCCTTCTTGACGGAAAGAAAAAACACCAAGAGTGATATCCTCTCTCTTTTTGAGTTGCCTGTGGAAACGGGGTCCCGCGTCTATTACGAAGAGGACCTGGAGGAATCCGGATTTCCGAATCTGCTGGACGGTCTCCCCAAAGAGGTCAGGGAAACCATTCTCGGCCATGCGGCTACGCTGGTAGCCATCAAGCCCGAACTGGCCTTTCACTTTCTGCGAAAGTCCCGGGACCTCCTGTCGGTTCTCCCTTTGGAGGAATTGGGGAAATGGACTTCGGTGGTCTTGGATATTTTTGATTCCGGAGGACTCAATCCGGCAAGAGAGTTCATTTTGAACCGGGAGGCCGACCCCCTTTTTCTCCGCCACTGGGGAAAGGGCGTTTCCTTTCATGATATCCAGGGTATCCTGTCCAATTATCTGCATGCCCTCGGCAGAGAGGACCTCCACTTGGAAACGGCGGGCGACCATTATACGGATACCCAAGTCATCTATCTCCCCGAACGAATTTCGACCTTTTCCCGAAAAGAAGACAATTTTCTCCTCTATAAGGTGATGGTGACGCATAAGTTTGCTCAAATTGTCCTGGGGACTTACAGACTGGACCTTCATAAGATCGTTCCCGTGATCAAAGACCTGAACTCTCGGTACGGCAGTGTGTTAGAGCCCAGCAAAATGCCGGAGCTTTCCAGGTTTTTTTACCTGTTTCCAGACCCTCTCCTGGCGGAAGACCTTCTGAATTTTCTGGAGTCCGTAAGACTGGAACGATGGGTGGAAAACAGACTGCCCGGATTAGGGCGTCAAATGCGGGAGATGAAAAAGGGGCTGGGAAGAAAAAGAGAGGAAATTTCCAACTTGCCTCCCAGGAGCCGGGTGCTGGATTGTCTGATTCGGAGCTGGTTGCGTGAAGAATCCACCCTGCCTCAGGATCTCCTACAGGCTGATGCCGTCCGGGAGATCGGGCTCTGTCTGGAACAAATCGATGGCGCCACAAGCACCATAGAAGATGTGGCGGCACTCACGTCGGCCGTGTATGAACTGATTGACCCTCTTCCAGCGCTTTACGAACCGGTGGAACCTGTTCTTTATATGGGGGCATTGAAACCGGAAGAAGCGGCACGGGGTCGCATACGAAAGCGCGAATCCCTGCGAATGGCGTTTCGGGAAGAACTGGCCAAGATGATCCGGGACCTCCCCCAATGTGAAGAGGTCCAAATTGAAATTCCCGGATCGGCGCCCGCCACCCTTGCAGAGAAAACTCAGCAGCCCCAACAGATCCCTTCCCATCTGCTGCTGGACGGCAACCCGGTGCCCATTCCCGAGGCCATGAAGAAGATCATTGAACAGATTTACGAAGACCTGGGCGCCATCCCCGGAGACTATTTTGCAACAGC
>JBBSAR010000697.1:0-1545 GCA_038252125.1 Desulfatiglandales bacterium | reverse complement strand
ATGAAACTCCCCTAAAAGTGCTGGACAGGGATCATAAAAACGGCATCCACCAGGGATATATGTGGCTGTACCATGCTCCCGTGGACAGGCTAGTCCTGTTTGATTACCGAAAGGGCCGGGATAGTTCCGGTCCCAAAGAAATGCTTGCCGGGTTCAGGGGTATTCTCCAGACAGACGGCTATACCGTCTATGATTCGCTTTACGGGAACCATCCGGATATCCTGTTGACTTTCTGTATGGCCCATGCAAGACGTTATTTTGTCAATGCCGTCAAGGATGATGAGAAACAGGCCAACTATGTGCTGGACGAAATGCAGCTGCTGTATGCGCTGGAACAAAAGATGAGAGACCGGGAACTGGACTGGGAGCAACGCACGGAGGAAAGAAAAGAACATGCCCGCCCCGTTCTGGACAGGCTGGAGAACTGGCTGAAGGAGCACCAAGAGCGCTACAGGCCCCAGAGTCCTATGGGAAAAGCCATCGACTATACCCTGCCCAGATGGGCGGGACTGAGTGCGTACGTACTTCATGGCCAGATGGAAATTGACAACAACCTGATAGAAAATGCAGTGAGGCCACTGGCAATCGGCCGAAAGAACTTCCTTTTTGCGGGATCACATCAGGCAGCCCAGATGGCTGCCGGGATGTACTCCTTTATGGCCAGCTGCAAAAAAAACAAGATCAATGAATTTGCATGGCTGAAGGATGTCTTTGAAAGAATCCAGAGCCATAAGCAAAAAGACCTTTATCAACTTCTACCCTCTAATTGGGAAATATATCGACCTAAATAAAAAAACCAAATTACAATATGGAGTTTGTCGGATGGATACGAAGAAACCTCATATTCTTTATTTTCCAAAACCGATAAATCAAGCCTGATATTGTAGATACTTGCAAATGATTTTAGCCCTTCAAAATCGTATTTGTTGCCATTTTTAGCTTTGTAAAATATCCGTTGAAAATCTGGATAGATATCATCGTTGAAATAAGGAGTAGATTGATTTTTTAAATTTTTGATATTTTTGGTTATCGAATTGACATCCTCATCGTAAAACTTGATCAGGTCATGAAACAGATTTTTCTCTTCAGTTTCTTCACTTTCCTTTTGTGAGATGTTATAATATTCAATCCCTGTTTCAAGCATTTCTTTCCATTCCACAAGCCTTTTCCGATCGAAATTTTTTCTGGTTCGATAGAGTAGTCTTGCGCTGTTTTCATACAATAGCGAATAGGTAAAATGGTAGAGTTCATGATTTTGAGTGATGAAGGCTATGTCGGTTACAGCACTCAATTCTACTTCATTGGATGCGATAACTGAGGCGATATGGCTGTTGCTCAACGATTCAAAATTCTCCTGAATCAAGGAAAGATTGATAAATGCCTGCGCTGTGGCATACGACGCGTAGGAGAAGTTCTGTCTTAACCCGGTATAGAGCACATCAAACTCCTTGGGATCCAGTTCAGTTTTCAAAAACGGATCTTCTATTTTGGTGATCTTGTTGATAAATAACTTATCTAAGCTTGCGTCTTTGAAAATATAATAGT
>JBBSAR010000696.1:0-1549 GCA_038252125.1 Desulfatiglandales bacterium | reverse complement strand
GACATAAGGGATAAAACGTTTGCCCGCGCCATGATCCGCGAATAGTGTCTCCACCCGTGCCTTTGTCGCGCTGTTGATTTTTTCAGCCTTGCCATTTGGAGTGGTTTGCCGTTTCGCCTCTTTGAGTCCCGGCCAACCGGTTTTGATGCCGTAGAAATCGACAAAAAGCGTCAGATACGTGTCTCGTCGCTGTTTCAGGTGAAGGCCGATATCGTTCTTTACTCTGGCGAACCTGACGTCCCCGCCCTTTTGCCCCGGTTTGGAAATAATGATCGGCATCATAAAAACACCTCTTCCGCCCAGATAGGGCGCCAGCATATCCGCTATGAAGATTCTTTCGGTGGGTCCTTCCACAAGCGCTACGATTTCAGCATAATCACTCATAGACAGGCCCTCCGGAAATGACGTTCTTGCTCCAAAGTTCACCCACGGAATACGTTTCCAGCCAGACATTGAAGTCTTTTTCCTGCAACCTCTCGAAGGTTGACGCGCCATCTTTGCGATTAACGACAATAACATCCTCAACATTGAAATTATCTATCAGGGCTGGAGATTGTGTGGCCACGATCAGTTGGGTACGCTGGGATGCATTTTGAATCAGTTCAGCAAGGATGGGTATGGCTGATGGATGCAACCCCAACTCAGGCTCATCAATAATGACGGTTGATGGTGGATTTGGTTGAAGCAGAGCAGTGGCAAGGCAAATAAATCGGATGGAACCATCAGATAATTGGGTTGGCCGCATGGGATAATCTTTTAGCCCTTTTTGTCGCCAGTCGAGCCGCAAATTTTCTTGGTTATTTGGCTCCAGGATAAAATCGTCAAAAAAAGGAATCACCAGTCGAACCGCATCGATGATTTCTCTATAGTTATCAGGATGCTTTTCTTTCAAGCCAAACAAATAAGGTGCGATATTCGAAGCATCCATGAATAAAGCCTCTTTGTGACCTTGATCGTGGTATCGGCGCATTCCTGCCTCGAGGCTTGTATCGTGAAAGTGATATATTTTCCAGGAACAGATTGCATTGTACGTATACCAGGATGCCCCGTGTTCACTTCTAAGCCCCGAATTATTTTTGTCTATCAAAAGGCCAGGATTGAAATTCCCGCTCCCGAGATTTCTTGTTGAACCCGCCGGCAAATAATGGCGTTGTTCGTTATTAATGAGAAAAAAGCCATCCTGAGTCGGGGCTAGTTCAAAATCATAGCCATTCTGACCAAAGCACATTTTGACCGTAATGGCTTTTGTTTGTTTAGGCCCGCCAAAAAGATATGCATCGGCATTGCCGGCAACATACTCTTTTAATCCATCCGATTTCATCATGGAGGAAATCATTCGGAAAAATTCCACGAAATTACTCTTTCCAGCCCCATTCCCCCCAATGAAAATATTCAGGTTTTTCAACTCGAAATTATTCAATTCACGTATTGATTTAAGGCCGTTGATCGTCAATTTATCAAGAGAGCTTCTCATATTACACCCCCTCCACATTCCACATGCGCTTCATGAACTCTTCTTCGATGAGGTGGACTTTCCAGTTCTCCTCAG
>JBBSAR010000695.1:0-1555 GCA_038252125.1 Desulfatiglandales bacterium | reverse complement strand
AAATGTACTGAGGAGAAATGAATGGATATTATAGAAAAAGCGATGGCGGAAGGGAGAACCACCCTTTCAGAATATGAGTCGAAGATTCTTCTGAAAACATACGGCATTCCGGTAACTATGGAGATGCTTGCCACGGATATGGACGGCCTGGCGGAAGCGGCCGGAAAAATCGGTTATCCCTTGGTTTTAAAGGGATCTTCGCCGAAGATAGCGCATAAGACGGAAAAAGGTCTTATTAAGGTGGATATTCGAAACATAGAGGAAGCCAGGGCGGCTTTCGCGGAAATTATGGGGGCCATGGACGGGGGCGACAATGCTGTTCTGGTGCAGGAAATGGTGAAAGGACAGCGAGAGCTGGTGGTGGGGCTTACGCGGGATCCGCAGTTTGGGCCCTGTGTTATGTTCGGACTTGGAGGGATCTTTACAGAGGTCCTGAAAGACATCTCTTTTCGCGTTGCACCATTGGAAAAAAGGGATGCGCTTGAGATGATGCAGGATATCAAGGGGCATAAAATTCTTGAGGCGGTGAGAGGCATGGAGGCCGCTGATTTGGACCAGTTGGCGGAAATCCTTATCGCCGTGGGTAATATCGGCCTTGAAAATGCTGCCATCAAAGAAATCGACATGAATCCTGTCATTTTATCGGGGAGCAGGCCAATCGCCGTAGATGCCCTTGTGGTTCTTGAGAAGGCTTGAAAAACTGTGAACCGATGACCGTGGACCCGTTTCTTTCGCGTTTCCAGGAAGGCAGTCATGCATCCTTCACAATCCTATCTTGAATTCACCATCGAAGAGCAGTGCTATGCACTGCCGCTTACCGCTGTAAAGAAGGTCATACGTGCCGTTGAACTCACCCGCCTGCCGGACTCCCCGCCCATCCTCAAGGGGCTCCTGAATATGAGGGGAGAGATTATTCCCGTTTTGAACATCCGATCGCGGTTTGGCCTGCCTGAACGAGATATCCTCTTTGAGGACAGGATTATTATCTGCAAGACCGCTGAAAAGGTGATTGCTTTTGTAGTTGACCTGGTCAGTGGGGTTGTTGAAGTGGCGCCCGATAAGTTTGATGCGGCAAAGCGGATCCTCCCCGAGATGGAATCCTATATCAGCGGAGTCGCCAAAATCGACAAAGAAACGATTCTCCTATACGATTTGGACAAACTCTTTTCGGCAGACGATATTCGAGAGGTGGAGATAGAGAATGAATCGTTGATTCCCTGAGGGAGCCATGGGTTTTTCAGAAAACCTGGATTAAAAGCGGCAGGAGGCACGGTAAACAGGCGATGGAAAAGTTACCAGTGAGACCTATCCCGGATGACGTAATTTCCAGCCTGAGCGAGTTTGTCAGAATCCGAACGGGGCTGTATTTCCCGAGGGAAAAGTGGCACGATCTCAGGCGGAGTATGTGCGCGGCCGCTTCGGATTTTGGTTTTGACTCTCCGGAAACGTGCGCCCGATGGCTTCTGTCGTCGTCGCTCAGCCAGGAACAGATGGATCTTCTGGTGGGTCGGCTTACTATTGGAGAAACGTTTTTTTTTCGTGATAAAATGATTTT
>JBBSAR010000694.1:0-1565 GCA_038252125.1 Desulfatiglandales bacterium | reverse complement strand
TTGAGTTGTTCTTTCACGCGGCGACGGGTTTCGAGGGCATATTCCAGACAGCGTTGCACCGCCTCTTTGTCGTAATCTTCATGGGGATAGAGGAGCTTTAAAAGACCCGATACCGTGTGTTTCACCGCAATGGTGTCCCGTTGATTCAGATCCCGGCCCAGTTTGAAATACCGGTTGATGGCATCGGAGAAATTCCGTTTCCGCATCTCCCGGAAGAATTCGGCCAGATAGTCCACGATAAGACCATACTGGTTCGTGATGTATTCGGGACGCATTTTGGGGATTTCCCACCCCGGGATGTAGGCGTGAAAACGGTCGAAAAAGGCTGAATCGATCATGGCTTCGGGAAAGGGAGCCAAAAGATGACTGGTTTTTACCAGAGTATCCACCGGCTGATTGAGGTTCCCCACAAAGACCATGGAGGCATAGGCGTTGATCAGATCGCGTCCCCTGGCAAAGGAACCGGAGGCCATATAGTCCTTCATGATCTGCACGCCGTCGTTGTCCTTAAAAGAAATCCCGGCCACCTCGTCAAAGGCCACCACGTCCCACAGACCCACAAGCCCCACGGTATGGTTAGCCAGGTTATAGAACAGATTTGCTACGGTGGTTCGACCCCCGGAGATGAGGATACTGTTGGGGCTGATCTCTTTATAGATGTGGCTCTTCCCGGTCCCTCTTGGTCCCAGCTCGCAAACATTGTAATTATTCTCGACCAAAGGAATCATGCGGGTCAAGAGGTGCCATTTCACCCGATTCTCGAACTGGGTGGGTTCCAGGCCGGTAGAGCGGAGAAGGACATCGAGCCACTGCCCTTCGGTAAAATGCCTCCGACCTTCAAAAAGCTCTTCCATGTCCATATTGGGCATCTGGATCGGTTTCAACTCCCGCACAAGAAACGGCGACCCCTTTTGCCCTTCCTCATAGAGATACTCCATGGAGATGATAGACCAGATTCCCCCGGCCAAGAGTTTTTCATAACGCCGAACCGTCTCCGTGCTGATCTCAACCCCTTTTATTCCCAGGTTGGACAGAAGAGCCTCATATACATCCCGCTTCTCATTGAGCTTGACCGTAGCCTTATCAATGATTTTCAGGCTGCCCCGTTCCCGAATGATCGATTTCACCTTTTCGGCTTCATCGGGCCGCACATAATTCTCGGCCAGAATCCGCTTTACGGTCCCAAGCCCTTCCTGGATAATCGCTTCATCGTTGGAAGCGCAGTGCTGCCCAAGCAGGTACTCCAACACATATACCGGCACGTTCGCGCCTTCCTTTACCAGCTTGGTAAGGTCTTTGCGAACGACCCGGCCTGCGAAATGCCGATTGAGAAGATCGTCCAGGCTTTCGTCCCCCAAACGTTCAATTTCGGTGTCTTTCGAGATATCAGAAGTCATCGGTAAATGCCCTGTCTATGATTACATCCACACTCACTTGTTCCACTCCGGTCTCCGCGTCCCGTAACACGAGTCGGTATTTTCCCTTTTTGTCATATTGCCTGTCCTGAAGGACAAGGGTGACCGATTTCTTACGCTCTTCGATGTTGTTGGAGAAACTCTCAAAGC
>JBBSAR010000693.1:0-1567 GCA_038252125.1 Desulfatiglandales bacterium | reverse complement strand
CTGGGCAGAAGCGTTGTTGAGGCGCTGCGGATGGTGGATGCCGTACAGTTTTCCGATACGCATGGTGAAGTCTGTCCGGCCAATTGGCAGGAAGGTGAAGAAGCTATGAAACCGACTGCTGAGGGGGTAGCTTCCTACCTGGCCAAACACGCCAAGTAGTGCGCTTGATACTGTTGCAGTAGCCAATCTGAAATCAATTAAGTTCGAGGCGTGGCCATACTGGTCGCGCCTTTTCAGTTAAGTTTTTCAATGCTTTTTGTTGACAAAACAGCACCATGAAATTTATCATAAGAAACTTTGTATACTTAATGTGGATTTGGGGGAAATGATGGGTAAAACTTATAAAATCGCGGTTCTGCCGGGTGACGGGATCGGACCGGAAGTAATGGCTGAGGCACTAAATGTACTTGATGCTGTCGAAAAAAAATTTGCAGTGACTTTTGAGCGCACCCACGCCAACGTGGGGGGCGCTGGTATCGATATCGAAGGAAAGGCTCTGCCGGAGACGACCGTCAATATCTGTAAAGCCAGCGATGCGATCCTGTTCGGCTCGGTCGGCGGTCCCAAGTGGGAAACCCTGCCTCCTGACGAGCAGCCTGAGCGTGGAGCGCTGTTACCATTACGCAAGATTTTTGGTCTGTACGCTAATCTGCGCCCGGCCATCATTTTCCCCTCCCTGACCGGTGCTTCATCGCTGAAAGAGGAGGTCATTGCCGGCGGTTTCAATGTGCTGGTCATTCGAGAGTTGACCGGCGGGATATATTTTTCCCAGCCAAAAGGAATCGAAGGCGTCGGGCGTGAACGGGTAGGGGTTGATACAATGCGCTACAGTGTTCCTGAAATCGAGCGCATCACCCATGTGGCTTTCCAGGCGGCCCGCAAGCGCGGCAGCAAAGTTTGTTCAATCGACAAGGCCAACGTGCTTTCCACCTCGGTCCTCTGGCGCGAAGTCGTGACCGGCATTGCCAAGGAATATCCCGATGTTGAGCTGTCCCACATGTACGTTGACAATGCCGCCATGCAGCTGGTCAAGTGGCCCAAGCAGTTTGACGTCATCCTCTGTGAAAACATGTTCGGCGACATCTTGTCAGACGAAGCCGCCATGCTGACCGGTTCCCTGGGAATGCTCCCATCCGCTTCGCTGGCCGAAGGGACTTTCGGCATGTACGAGCCGTCCGGCGGATCGGCTCCGGATATCGCCGGACAGGGCATTGCCAACCCGATTGCCCAGATTCTGTCGATGGGGATGATGCTCAAATTCTCGTTCGGCATGCTGGATGCGGCTGAGGCAATCGACAACGCCGTGGCCAAGGTTCTTGACCTGGGCTACCGAACCCGTGACATTTTTCAGAACAAAGCAGGCGAAAAACTGGTTAATACAAAAGAAATGGGCGATGCGATCATCGCAGCCCTTTAAATTTAAACGTCAAGAAAAGGAACAGAGATTATGAAAGTCGGAATCGTCGGATGGCGCGGTATGGTTGGTTCGGTTCTTCTCCAGCGGATGGTGGAGGAGGGTGATTTCAACATCGGCATTGAGCCGGTATTTTTCTCGACCTCGCAGGCT
>JBBSAR010000692.1:0-1574 GCA_038252125.1 Desulfatiglandales bacterium | reverse complement strand
TCATAAACGATGCGGATGTGGCCCATGTGGTTCGCGAATGCGCGGGAGACGTGGTCGGCAGGGAAAATGTCCTTGAGCCGGAACCCTCCATGGGAGGGGAGGATATGGCCTATTTTCTGGAAAGGGCAAAGGGTTGTTTCTTTTTTCTGGGGGTCGGCCGGGAAGGATGCGCCTCCCTGCATAATTCCAGGTTCGATTTTAATGAGGAAACCCTTTTATCGGGCGTTAAAACCTTTTGCAGGGTTGCCCTGGAGCTGCTCAGATAAAGCCTGTGTAAACTTCATGAATGCCTTAAGGATGATGCATTTGGAATCCGTTCTTTAACGGAAACACGCAGATGCCTATGGCTGTTTAGGCAGACGATGCGCTATTCGGGTAAGGCATCTTTGGAAGATTCTATGGATTTGAGGCCTTCCTCCCGCAATTTCTGGGCATCCGCCAGAAGTCTGTAGGCCACATAATATTTGTTGATGTTGATGACGTACTGGACCGGCTCCTGCCCGATCTTTTCAGCGGCAACGGCTTCCACATTTGAAAACCATCTGTTCGGGTCGTAGCCCCTCTCTTTTGCTATTTTGCGCATTTCATTTATCTTGGCGGGCCCCGCATTGTAAGCCGCCCAGGCAAAGTTGATTCTTGCCGCTTCTTCTATGTCCGGACTGTCAAAATATCTTTCTCGAAGAAAATCGAGATACTTTGCTCCTGCATGGATGTTGTTGGCGACAAGTTCAATGTTGTCAACATCCACCCACTTATCCGATGCCGTGCTCGGCAGGATCTGCATGACGCCTATGGCTCCCTGCGGGCTTCTCTTTTTCTGATTGAGCTGAGATTCCTGATATCCCTGTGCCGCAAGGGCCAGAGCGTCAAAACCATACATCTTCCCATATCTCTTGAATATGGAGACCAGCCTGTCAAATCGCTCCTGTTCTTCTTTTTCCAGTGGGTTGGTGATCCATTTCGAGTCTTTGAAATACCGTTTGAAAAGGATGTTTCCCAGCAGACTCCCTTTCTTGTTTTCCTTCATATAGGCGTCCAAACTGGCCAGAAGTTCCGGGTTATTTTTGCGCACGGCCCACCCTATTTGGCCGCCGGTATTTATCGCCAGATCTTTCCGGACGACGATATCTTTCAATATGCCCGCCCAGGCCTCTGCCGTGTGTTCTTCACTGACCGTGATTTTCAGGATATCCGCATTTACGAGATCAAGGATGTCTTCCGCGACAAGGCTATTTTCATCCACCATAATCCGAATGGGCTTTTTGCCTTCTTTTAAGAACTTTTCGCTCAGCTCTCTCAGATGTTGCAGGTAAGTGGTTCCTTTTTCCACGTAAACCAATTGTCCCGACAGGTCAGCGAGCGTTTGAATATCTTTGACCGATTTATTCAGGATCATTACTTCTTTCACATTAGGCAGATAGGGCCTGGTAAAAGCCGCCATTTTTTCCCGTTGAGGGGTAATGGCAAGCCCGGCCGCCGCGATATCCCCGCGTCCGTCAACAAGATACTGCAGGATTTTGCTGAAGGGTACGGGAATATACACGATCCGGATTCGATCCGTCAGTTTCTTTGCG
>JBBSAR010000691.1:0-1585 GCA_038252125.1 Desulfatiglandales bacterium | reverse complement strand
AGATCTTTCCCACACCACAAGGGGGTATGAAAATCTCATCTTTGATATGCTCGAACGCCCTGCTTTTGTTCATAGGCTTTTTGAATTCCTTTGCGGTGATGTGATTGCGCCCTTTGTAGAAGTGATGCGAAGCGAGATCGGCAACCCTGACCTAATCGCAGACGGACGCGATGCCTGGGCTTCTCCTCCAATGGTCACTCTGGATATGATGGACGAATATATTGTGTAGCATGCACTGAGAAGCTGCGGGATAGATTGGGAGACCGACTGGTGACACGGGGGAACTGGGGGATGTCCTTATTTACACCCTGACGCTGGCCCACGAATTCGGTCTTGATCCAGACGATGTCATTCTGAACAAGATGCGAATCAATAATGAAAAATATCCGGTGGAAAAAGTAAAAGGCCGATCCGATAAGTACACCGCCTATTGAACGGGAAAGAATCCGTTTTACCGGGGTCCGTGGTGCCGCAACGGTGCAGATTTCTGTAAGAGTGGAAGAATACCCATGCCTGAAGTCACTTTCCGATTTTATGAGGAATTGAACGATTTCCTTCCGGCGGGAAAGCGAAAGCGGGATTTTCAAACCTCTTTCAAGGGAAGGGAATCAATCAAGGACAAGATCGAGGCCCTGGGCATTCCCCATACTGAGGTGGACCTGATCCTGGCGAACGGGAACTCCGTGGATTTCGCATATATTCTTCAAGATCGGGACAGGATCAGCGTGTACCCGGTCTTTGAAACCCTCGATATTCAAGATGTTGCCCACCTGAGGGAGGCGCCCCTCAGGCAGACGCGGTTCGTGGCGGACGGGAACCTGGGAAAGGTGGTTAAAATCCTGCGGGCACTGGGCCTGGACGTGGTCAGTTTTCCGTCACTTACCCCACGGCAGATTGTTGAAATTTCTAAAACCGAAAAACGAACCATCCTGACGAGGAGCCGAAATCTGCTCAAACTTAAGGACGTCACCCATGGAATCTTTTTACGCCCGGGTACAACCACTGAACAGGTCCGGTATGTTCTCGATTTCTTGTCCCTCAAAGACAGGGTAAAGCCTTTTTCCCGCTGCCTTCTGTGCAATACGACCCTTGAAGATGTTCCCAAAGCGGAGGTTTACCACCGCATTCCGCCCAAGACCCGAGAAGTTTGCGATACATATGCCTATTGCGCATCTTGCGACAAACTCTTTTGGAAGGGAACCCATTATGCGAAGATGGAGGCTGTAATAAAGGAGATCCTTCATCCATGATGCGACTCAATAAGGAAAAAGAGGGTTACGGATGAATGCGCTTGTCCACCCAGTCGGCCATCTTTGCCGACTCCAGCAGGCTGTCCGCTATCTTCAAGGCCTCATTTCCGGTCATCATTACGACCGGGCTGACCATGCTGGCGGTACGGACACTGACCTGAAAATTCTTGCCTCGGGAAGAGGTGAAATAGATTTTGTGCTCTCCCGAAACAATCACATCCTGGTCATCCATGTCTCGCCTCTTCATGTGCTTGTCGTAGTATACGTTCGTATCCTTGAGCACTTTGCCGATCTCCACGGCCTTGTCGGGAGCCATATAGATGGTTGCGATCGGT
>JBBSAR010000690.1:0-1634 GCA_038252125.1 Desulfatiglandales bacterium | reverse complement strand
GGCCGCCTGAGGTTCGCGACGATTTGCGTTGCTTTTTCGGGTTTCAAGCGCTGGGCATAGTAGAGAAGGGATTTCGAAATACTCTCATCCGCGAACTTTTCTCGTTCCCATGCTCCAGCGTGGGAATGCATACCGTATGGGTTCCCACGCTGGAGCATGGGAACCAGGAAAGCAACTTGACGATTCAATGGTTTAACCATTTGACGAGGTCCGAATGAACACGAAAAAGAATCGCGGTAGAATCTGCGTTCCCATCATGGCCCGCGACACCGAAGATGCCGTCGAAAAAATGAAAAAGGGCGCGGAATGGGCGGATCTCTTCGAGATACGTCTGGATGTCATGGAGTCGTTCGATCTCGACCGAATAATCCGTTCCTCACCCTTGCCGGTCCTGGTTACCTATCGGTCCGTGAAAGAAGGAGGGAAAGGAAAGGCCGATTATACGATCCGTACCCACCATCTCATCAAGGCCATGGAGGCGGGGGCGGATCTTGTGGATGTGGAGTTCACCATGCCCCTTGGTTTCAGGGAGCTGATATGGGAGCATCGCGGAACATCCAGGGTGGTACTCTCCATTCATCTCCTGAACAATACCCCTTCACCAGAGGATCTAGAGAAGACGTTTCGGAAAATGGCGGCAACGGGGGCCGACATGGTCAAGATCGTCACACGGGCGCGATCGTGGGAAGACAACCTGCGGGTCCTTTCTCTGATCCCCCTGGCCGTAGCCACCGGGGTAAAGATTGCGGCTTTCTGCCTGGGTCCCATGGGCAAGATCAGCCGTGTGGCCTGTCCCCTTATGGGCGGAAGCCTAACTTTCGCCTCTCTTGAGGAGGGACAGGAATCCGCCCCCGGCCAGATTCCCGCGCCGGAAATGAAAAAAATACTGGAGGTCCTCTCCCCATGAAAACAGATCAGAATACGACCCTTTACGGAGTCATCGGAAAACCGGTCCGGCATTCTCTGGGGCCCGTCATGCATAACGCCGCCTTTCGGGCTACCGGGATAAACGCGGTGTATTTGGCCTTTGAGGCGGAGGATATCGAGGCAAGCATAAGAGGCATGGCCGCCCTTGGCATACAGGGGCTCAGTGTCACCATTCCCTTCAAATCGGCGGTCATCCCGTTCCTGGATGAACTGGATCCCCTGGCAGAGCGGATAGGGGCCGTGAATACCATTGTAAACTGCAAAGGGCGTTTGAAGTGATACAACACCGATGCCGTCGGCGCCGTCAAGGCCCTGGAAGAAAAAATGAATCTCAACGGTATACGGGCCACGATCATCGGTGCAGGAGGCGCCGCAAGAGCAATAGGGTTTTCTCTGAAGGAAAAGGGTGTCGCCGTTGCCATTGCAAACCGATCCGTGGGAAGAGGGAGCTCCCTTGCCCGCGATCTTGATTGTCCGTACTTTTTCCTGGATGGTATTGATAAAAGGGAAGCGAATCTCCTGATCCAGACGACTCCGGTGGGCATGTATCCCAAGATTGATGAGTCGCCCGTTCCGAAAGATATCTTTCATAAAGATATGACCGTGATGGATATTATCTACAACCCCAGAGAGACGGCATTCCTGACAAAGGCGCGAGCCGCGGGGGCCGAAACTGTGGACGGCCTCGGAATGTTCGTCCATCAGGG
>JBBSAR010000689.1:0-1661 GCA_038252125.1 Desulfatiglandales bacterium | reverse complement strand
TTGAATGTTAAATTAGTTATTTACGTGCTTACGTCCCTATATCCCCTCCTTTGTTGAAAGATCGGTTTTGGGAAAAAGCAATGTGTTTCTTCACTTGTTGATAAGCTTTGTCATATCTTTGAGAAAGCCTTCTGTCTGCCGTAAAAATTCCTCCACCTGGTCCGGTTCAAATATGACCATTGGCGAATAATCCCCCCTCTGGCGACTTTCAAATACGTCATCAAAAAATTTTCCCCAATGCGTTTCAACGATTCCACTTTTTACCAGATCACGATGTAATGCGCTTCTGAGGCCTTTATGTTTTTTGAATACCCTGTCCATGTCTCTGAAAAGTGCTGTAAGTGCATAGAAAGCGGCATAATAGATCCTGTTCATGGCAAAGGATAAACGGCCGCTTTCATACTCACTTCTGGCGGATTCCAGGGATTCATGCGCTTTTTCAAGCCAGTAAACGATCAGGGCTTCCTTTTGTTCACTATTTTCGGACTTTTCGCTCGTCATGGGGCGGGAACTCCTTCCTTCATGATCTCATCATAGACGGGGAAGGCGGAAAACAGCCCTTTACGAATGTTGTCTTCAGGGGTATCCAGAATGCTGAAGATCACATCATACTTCATGCCCAGATCAAAAAGTGCGTGGATAATTGCCTGTCTCTCTTTCCAGTGAATGGAATGTTTCGTAACCAGAAAGAGGTCGATGTCAGATGCCTCATCGCTGTCCCCCCGGGCCTTTGAACCGAACAGGATGATTTCATTGACCGGGAATTTTTCTTTCAGCATTCTTGTGGCCTCCCGAATGGCCTCCCGCTCGTTGCTTTGAAGTTTCAGGTCATCAAGGTTCTTCATAGCGCTCGCCTCCTGTGTTTCTTGGCTGGACCTCTTTTTCCAGGATTAACGCCCAAACATGATCCATTATTAAGTATAATCCTCCTCTTGGCTACAAGAACTAACCAATAGGCCAAAAATCGGACCCCTTTTTATTCTGTTATTAATCTATTATGTTCATCCGGTCACTCAAAAAGCCCCATATAGATCATTTCACCATTATTGGTATATGGAGCTTCGTTTTCGGCTACTCGGTTCGGCGATCCCATATTGTGGCTGGCTGCAATTTTTTGATAGTCCGCCTCCCCGACCTGCTCATGGAGAAAACTTCACATAGATGCGCCTTTTCCTCCAGATCAAGGGAGCTGGAGCCATGACTGGACGATATTCTCTTCAGAAACGAAGCGGTCGATCCAGCGGGTTTCAGGCAGGGGTTCATCGGTCGCATAGCCCAGAAACTGAACATTTATGACCGGACGGGGAATCAAGTTGCGCACGCCGCGCAGGGATCCGAAAAGAATCACAGCGGCCCGGGTGGGCAGGCGCCTTTTACCATCCTTGATAAAATACCCCCAATCATACAGGAAATCCAGATCTGGACATGAGGGACGGGTATTGATTTATTGACATGGGTCTCAATCAACACCTTGCCTAAACAGTTTACTAAGGAGTGGCGATCGGCATCGTCCCAAAAGATTTTTCTGCGCTCGATTCCACGCCCCAGGATATGGTGAAGGGCGCCCGCAGCAACCATTCCGCCTTTTCGTGGCATACCAAATACAAATAACGGACAAATTGAATGACGGCAATCAATATATCAATACCCGTCCCACATAT
>JBBSAR010000688.1:0-1663 GCA_038252125.1 Desulfatiglandales bacterium | reverse complement strand
TTCTTTATAGGAAACACCCGCTCTGGGCGGTATTATCTGTTCTCCCTGTATAAAGGTCTGATCCTGAAATTGGTGGTCTTGTGGCGCTGTCGTGTCGTCCGGCCCGGCGATCACCATGGAAATCCACATAAACGAACATAAAATAAATATGGCTACATAAGGCACCGTTTTCATTCATTTTCCTCCTTTCTCAAATCGGGCTCCTACATGAAATCGTTTTTATGTGCTCCCGTCTTTTACTTAATGGCCAGGAGCTCTATCTCAAAAATAAGAGTGGCATTCGGTCCAATGGAGGCACCCGCTCCACGTTCTTCGTAAGCCAGATCGGACGGAACAAAAATCCGCCATTTAGAGCCGACCGGCATTAGTTTGAGCGCCTCCGCCCAACCGGGAATGACGCCTTTTATCTTGAAGTTTACGGGACGGCTCCTGCGGTACGAGCTGTCAAATTCCTTGCCATTGATGGATGTTCCCCGATAGTGGCATTCCACTGAATCGGCGTCAGTCGGCTTTTTGCCTTCCCCCATTCTGATTACTTGGTACTGCAAGCCGCTCGGCAGGGTTATCACCCCTTCCTTCTTCCCATTCTCCTCCAAAAAGACCTTCCCCTCATTCTTGTTCCGTTCCGCTTTTGAGGAAACGATCTTTGACTGCATTCGCCGTACTTCGGACTGATAGACCGTAAAGGCCCTTTGAAGCTCGCCATCGGTCATGAGGAGTTTTTTTCCCGAATAGGCATCCTGCATCCCTTTCATTACCAGATCCAGATCAATGTCGACACTCTGCCTTTTGAAGTTGCCGATTAAATGGACGCCAATGGCGTAATTGACCTGGTCCTTTTGTGTCTTGAGAGCAGGTGTCTCATCAGAAGTGGCCTGAACCCCCTGTTTGGATTGGGGCGTAATGTCGGATTGGGATTGCCCGTATGCGCCGCCGTCCGGTCCCAGGAAAGAAAACACCGCGGCAGCAACCAGGCCGAGTAATACAAACAATCTTTGATTTTTCAATCCAACCCCTTTCGACTTTTCTTCATGACGCCGGATAACCCTGACCTCTTGCAGGTCAGAAAGTGTTCTTTGAAATCTAATCTCATGGGACTACATGGATCTTGACATAATCATAAAAAAGCGGTTCATCAAGAGTATTATTCGGATTCGTATCTACGCCGAAGTAGATAGCATAGTTTCCCACCGGCAGTAGGCCGGAATAGATCTGCGCAGGGGATACCGTCACCAACGGATACTGGATCAATGGTTCGATTCCCGCCATCCATCCCGTGGAGGTCAAGGAATAGATTTCATCGAATGCACTTAAAATAAGCCACCAATCGGCCTGTTTTCCGTCTTCATCTCCCGGCGCAAGGCTGGCCGTTATGGAAACGGGCGTCTGTGCTGAAACCGTAACCGGGCCATCCTCTCCATTGGCCTTGATGTCCGGCAGACACGGAGAAGAAGGAGTCTGTCCTACCCGTACCGCGCGTACAACGCTGAGACTGCTTTTGTTGGCACTGTTTCCGCTGCCGTCCAAAAAGAATATGCCCCATGCATTGAAGGGATTGGAGGCGCTGGTCGAGGACGACCAGTAGAACGCTGGGAGCGTATTCGGGAAATAGGTCGTATTGATGGACATATTGTACCGGCTGTAATCAACCAGAGACCTTAGT
>JBBSAR010000687.1:0-1672 GCA_038252125.1 Desulfatiglandales bacterium | reverse complement strand
TTTGGCTTCGCTCCAGAGGAAACACACTGGAAGGGGGCACTTCGGAAATTCAGTTAAACATTATTGCCAAGCAAGTGCTGGGCCTCCCTGACAAATAGGAGAAACGCCAAGCAATCTAAAAGACAACTAAAAATAAAAAATAGGAGATATTATCATGGAACTAGTTCTCAACGAAGAACAGACCATGCTGGACCAGACCGCCAAGAATTTCATAAAAGATAAAAGCCTGTTGACTCTGCTCACCATAAAATGATATATATTTTCTGCTATGGTGGTGGATGAAAACAAACCAAAATATCAAGATATGGACTTGCTGCTTTTTCAAGAGCAGTTTAAAGACGAGAAAGATTGTTATCAGTGGATTTTTAAAACCCGATGGCCGAAAGGGTTTTCCTGTCCTTTTTGCGGTCATCAGAAGTATAGCTTGGTTTCCACACGGCTGCTGTATAAATGCATGAAGTGTGGCAAACAGACTTCCGTAACAGCAGGAACTATTTTCCATAAGACCAAAACCCCCCTTCTTAAGTGGTTCTGGTTGATTTTCAGAATGGCCACTTCGAAGACCGGGGTTTCTATCGCTGAAATGCGGAGAGAATTGGAGATCAAAGATTATAAGACGATCTGGACGATGGCCCATAAAGTCCGTAAGGCAATGGCTGACCGAGATGCCCAATATAAGCTTGCCGGGCTTGTCGAGCTGGACGAATCTTTTTTCGGACCGGCTTCCGAAGGGAAAAGGGGAAGAGGAGCAAAGAATAAGGGTTTGGTCATTGTTGCAGTTTCTTTTTGGGTGGATGAGAAGGGAAAGGAACGTCCAGGTTTTGCCCACGCTTTTGTCGTAGAAAATGCTTCGGCAGAGACCATTGAATCGGTATTGAAAAGATTGAGCCTCCCGGAGGAAGAAATCGTGCCCTTGATTGATATAATCCGGACCGATGGCTGGCAAAGTTATCAGACGGCTTCTACTGAATTGGGTATCATCCATTACCGGGCTGTGCTTCGGGATCCTAAAGATAGCATGAAGATTCTTCCCTGGACCCACCGGATCATTGCTAATGCGAAATCTGTATTTGGAGGCCCTCATCGGGGCGTATCGAAAAAACATCTTCAACGGTATCTCTCTGAAGTCTGTTATCGTTTTAATAGAAGGTTTTGGCCCAAACAATCGTTCCACCGCTTGCTGAGAGCTTGTGTATCTACAACGACAATCACCCGTGACGATTTAATGGCTCATAATGTTGGTGAGCAGAGTCAATAGGCCAAAAACAAATTCTCACCGAAATATTTAATTATTTAAGGCTGATTTTCCCCTGAGGAAACGATCCCTTCTTAAGGGAAGATTCATCCGTTCCCATTGGAACACCAATAAACAATGGCTGTATTGTCTCTACCTCGAGAGCTTTGGAAAACATTTTTGTTTCAAAGCTCTCACTTTGAAAGGAGGGGAATCCCATGCTTTCCAAGCGGGATAAGATACTCAGGCTGGTGCGCAGGTCGAAGCTCTTTGTTCCGGTGAATCGTGAAAAATTCATTATCAAGGCCTGGATGCGCGGGGCGGACTGCATCATTCTTGATCTCGAAGATGCCGTTCCTCCATCCGAAAAAAAAGCCGCCCGAAAAATGGTCAAAGAGGCCATGCCCATCGTAAGCCGCGGAGGGGCCGAGATCCAGG
>JBBSAR010000686.1:0-1691 GCA_038252125.1 Desulfatiglandales bacterium | reverse complement strand
TTCGAGAGGCTTTCGCGAACGGCGCCCATCCCCACCTGGATAAGCGAATTCGGCGCGGGCGCCATCTTGCGCAAGTTTTCAAACAGGGCAAGGGAAAACTCGTTGGATACCCAGTAGGCGGAATCGGTCAGATGGGATTCCCGAACCAAATGTACGGTGGATGGATCGAACTTGTCACGAATGCGAAATCGCGGATTGTCCGTCAGTCCCTCCAGGAGGCCCTGAACTCCCTGTTCCCCGTAGTGATTCCGAATATAGGCGATCATGCTCTCGAAATTCTGACAGCAGATGTCTCTATCCATGATTTCAGGTTTCACGAGCACCTCTTTGAATGGACGGATAATGGTTCCCCGTTCTTCTGATCCAATTCCGCTCTCACGGCAAGTCCAATTTTTTCGAGCGTGAATGGCTTTTTAACGTAACTGCCCGCCCCTATTCGCAGCGTTTCGCGCACGCGCTCTGTTTCGGCATATCCACTGGCAATAACCGCTTTTTGATTGGGGACGATTTCCAGGATTTGCCTGTAGGTTTCCAGTCCATCCATGCCGGGTTGCATGATCATGTCAAGGACCAGCATGTCATAGTGTCTATCCTTAATCAGCGCCACGGCGGCTTCACCGCTGATCGCGGTGCATACCTCATAACCAAGTCGCTGCATCATACGCTTTGCTAAATCCCTCTGTTGTTCGTCATCGTCAATGATCAATATGGTTTCCCCTTTTCCGAGATAATCTTCAATATACACGGAGGAAGGCGTTTCTATTTCGGCACGTGAGACAGGGAAGTAAAGAACGAAAGTTGTGCCTGACCCTTCCTCGGTAATGATATCGAAAAATCCGTCATGGTCTTTGACCGTACCCCATACGACCGACATCCCCAGTCCAGTTCCGCTGCGTCCCAATTCCTTTTTTGTGAAAAACGGTTCGAAAATTCTATCCAGATCGGATGGATGCATGCCAATACCGTTATCGGATATCTCAATGATGGCATATTCCCCTTGGGGAACAATCTCAAAGCCGGTGTAAGGGCTATCAAAATAACGGTCTCTCGTGGAAATGGTAATCGTGCCACCTGCCGGCATTGCATCGGCGGCATTAGACACCAGGTTCATGATTGTTTTGGACAAATGTGTATCAGAACCCACAATGTTCAAGATACCATCATGAAGTTCTTTTTCCAGGGAGAGATTGAAACGATCGCCGACGATTCTATTATATTCCGGTGACCCGATGAAATCGTTCACAATTTTATTGAGACTGACGACCCTTTTGGACGCTACGCTTCTGCGGGTCAGGGTCAACAGATCCTGCACGATTTCCGCTGCTTTTTCGCCAGACTTCTTGATCGTCAATAGAGGTTGTCTGAGGGGGCTGTCTGCCTCCATGTCGAGCAAAAGCAGGTCCGGAAAACCAACGATGCCGCTTAGAATATTATTCAGATCATGGGCCACGCCACCGGCCAAGGCGCCCAACGATTCGAGTTTCTTGGCATTCCGAAGCTTCATTTCAAGGACTTTTTTCTCTTCCTCCGCTTTCCTGAGCTCGGTCAAGTCATGAATCACCGTCATGGCCTTCTTGGGCAGGCCGGCTTCAAAAGAGAACCGCCAATTGGCAATTACCGGTATTTTCAGTCCACTCTTTCCTAGGATAGTATATTCAGCCGGCGGCTGGCTCTTTTTGCCGATGGATACT
>JBBSAR010000685.1:0-1708 GCA_038252125.1 Desulfatiglandales bacterium | reverse complement strand
GCTTTCTTTTTCAAGCAAAAACCTTTCTGCGTAGAGTCATAGCCCTCATTCTTCTGATCATCTCCATAAACTGCATCTATCTTACACGATCAAGAGGCGGACAGGTTGCATTAGCTTCCTCTTTGGGCGCCTGGGCTTATTTCTGGATCAAGAATCCAAAAAGAAAACGTCAGTTAATCGTTTTTGCAATCACGGGCGTAATCGCTATCGCGGTTGCTCAAGCGACCGGATATCGTCAGGATGAATCAGCCATGGGAAGGATAGATGCTTGGTCTAAAGGGTGGCAATTATTAAAAAGCAACCCCATAATTGGCGTAGGAAAAAATCAATTTCGTGAATATCATGAAAGGGATACTCACAGCTCTTATGTTCGTGTGGGTGCTGAATTAGGTTTGCTGGGGCTATATGCCTTCATGGGCATGATCTATGCCGTAGCACTCACTGTTTTGAGTTTACAGAAAACGATTGTTGACGAAAAATGGCGTCTCTATTATGCGGGCTTCGGAGCTTTCTTTGTTTCTTACATCGCTGGTTCCGCTTTTTCGACCAGAACATATGATCTGATTTTTCTTATTTGCGTTGCTTTGGTTGGAACGATGGGAAGGCTGGCGCTTGGGGACACTGAAGAAGTCAGCGCTGAAGGAGTGCTTTTTCCCGAAGTAACAGCGCATCTTTGGAACAAAAATGTTTTTGGAATTACAATCGCAGTATTAATGGCCTGGTATCTATTTCTCAGGCAAGTGTGGTAGGAAGGGTAAGGGGTAAGGGGTAAGGGGCAAGGGGTAAGAGGGAAGGGGTAAGAGTGGAGTGGAAAGGGGTAAGAGGGAAGGGAGTGAATGAAGAGACCACATTTTCGATTTGAAGATCTTGAGATTTGGCAAATAGCCAAAGAGATGTCGGTCCGCTTCCATATGGTGGCCGACGATCTTGAGCAACGGAAACTTTATCGCTACGCTGAGCAGATTCGGGCTGCCGGCCTTTCTGTTCCCAATAATATCGCGGAGGGCAGTGGCAGCCTGCATCCAAAAGAGTTTCAACAATTTCTCAACATTGCCAGACGGTCGGTTTTCGAAAATGCCTCCATGCTGCTCGTTTTTGAAGCCATGGGACTGATCGATAGTGAAAAAGTCGATGAGCTGTTAGGGAAATGTGACGAATTAAGTCGTAAAATCACCAACTATATCCGGAGCAGAAGACCATGACCCTGTCCCCCTTACCGTTTTCCACTCCGATAAGAAAAGAGGATTTGAAATGATTAATCTTGAATTTGACAGCATTGTTTTTCAAGAGGGCAACACATATGTGGCCTACTCGCCAAAACTTGATGTTTCCAGTTGCGGCGGCACTGTCGATGATGCCCGTAATAATCTAAAGACTGCGGTTCGTTTGTTTCTTGAAGAAGCAGAAAAAATGGGTACTTTAGAAGATATTTTGAGCGAATCGGGGTATGAGAAAGCAGGATTTGGGGATTGGCTGACACCACGTCTAATTGCAACCGAACTTATGTCGGTTCATGGTTAAATGCCAAAAATATCGCCTATCCCAGCACGGAAGCTTATGCGGATTTTTGAAAAAGCCGGTTTCTCTTGTGTCAGAATCGAAGGTGATCATTACGTATATACCAAAGACGGCGTCGCTGAAGCAATCTCGCACCCAGATCCTGGCTTCCGTCAGAGATTACTATGTGGTGAAGTTCGTAAAAATGAGG
>JBBSAR010000684.1:0-1714 GCA_038252125.1 Desulfatiglandales bacterium | reverse complement strand
GGGAAACCTCCGGTATTGTTCTGCTCGCAAAAACGGCAGCCGCCGCAAAAAATTGTCAGAGGCAGTTTCAGTCGGGCGCCGTCCGGAAAATCTACATGGTCGTCGTGGAAGGCGTTTTCCCCTCCGGGCGGCTTTGCGCGGAGGGTTGGCTGTCCCGGGACGAGACCAGCCCTATCAGGAGGAAAAAGCGTTTTTCTCCCATGGACTCCGAACTGGAGATTCCGGGCGAAAGTCAACAATGCCTCACGCGATTCCGTCTGATAGACAAATTTCGAGGAAGGTCCCTCGTATCCGCATTTCCCGAAACAGGCCGCCTGCACCAGATTCGCGCGACCCTTTCTTCCTTGGGATATCCCGTGGTAGGAGACAAGATCTACGGTGTGGATGACACCCTGTTCCTAAAGTTCATCGAAAAAAGGCTGACGGAAGAAGACCGAAACAGATTATGTCTTCCGCGCCAGGCCCTTCATTCCGAATCCATTGAGCTTGAACATCCCGAAGACGGCCAACCGATCCATTTCAAAGCGGAAATGCCAAAAGATATGGCTGAACTTTTTTCAACAACGTGATTAGCAGCGGAGGAGAACACCCATGGAACCCCCGCGGGTACATTTAAGCGACTGGTTTGGAAAAGGCTTTCAACAGTACAAAGAAAATATTGCGATCGTGATCCCTGCATCCTTTATCGCTCTCATATTAAGCGTATGCAGTGGGGGGATTCTGGCGGGCCCCATGCTTTCAGGCGTACTCATCATTACGTTGGGATTGCTGGACAGGAGGGAACCGAAACCGAAGGTTTCAGATCTCTTTAAGGGTTTCAGGTTTTTCTTTCACTCCCTTCTTTTTGTGGTGCTCTGGGGAATCGTCGTCTCGGCGGGGACGCTGTTCCTTCTTTCTCTACCGGGTGTTGGACAGCCGGCCGCCTTGTTCTTCTTGTATGCCTCGCAGGCACTTCTGATGTTTGGTCCTTTCCTGATTGTGGACCGAAACATGGATTTCAGGAGTGCATCTGTTGTCGCTTTTCAGACGGTGAAAGGAAATTTCTGGTCTTTTTTGAGCGTGTCGGCCATTGCAAGCGTCGTCGGCAGTATCGGGGTTATCCTGTTCGGGATCGGCGTCATCCTGACGGCCCCCTTGCAGATTTGTATTCTCACCGTTGCCTATCGGGCCGTTTTTGGTGTTGTAAAACGCGACAATGGATCAGTTGGAGATGTCCGCTGATTTCGTTTCGCCGCTTATCTCCAGCCTGGGTGAAGCCATCTTGATTCCTTCCTCATCCAGTTTTGCCTTGATCTTCTCATTCAGGCCCCAGCGGCCTGTAAGGACATGCTTTCTCTCCACCCAGAACCGCGCCAACATCTCCAGGTAGCCGGGCGCGAATTTGTCAATGACCACTCGCGGAGCGGGCTTCTCCAGGACGATGTCATCCTCTTTCAAGATTTCCGTCACCAACTCCATGGCCTTTTTCACATCCTGATCAAAGGCGATATAGAAATGAATATCCAGCCTGCGATTGGGCCTGACGCTCGAATTGGTGACCTTATCATTGAGGACTTTATGGTTTGGGATATAAATCACCTTGCCGTCAAAGGTCCGTATCCGTGTGTGCATGATGGTGATGAGATCCACCGTGCCCATGGAATCCCCGATCTGAATGACCTCCCCTTTTTTGAAAGGAAGTTGGGGGATGTAAGGTTTCCCAATGATGTAAGCG
>JBBSAR010000683.1:0-1715 GCA_038252125.1 Desulfatiglandales bacterium | reverse complement strand
ATATCGTTTTCTGGACCCACAAGGTTCGGTTTCCCAAATGGGGTGTGATTACCACCTCCCGAACGGTGGAGGACATGGTGATTCTTCTCAAAGAGAGGGGGGTGGAAGAGATTACGATCGGGGAAGGCATTGTTTTGTCGCCCAAGGACCGAGGGGAAACCCCGGCTTCCGCTTTTGAAAGCCTCGGATACAATTTGTTGAAAAAGCGATACGGCGTCAAGGCGATCAATACCCATGAACGGGAATTCCGGGAGGTGGATCTTGGAAACGGAGATACCCTTCAGTTTAATGCCGACATTCTGGATAGTGATTTTGTGGTGGACATCCCGGTGCTCAAAACCCACGCTCAGACGGTGGTTTCTCTAGGAATCAAGAATCTTAAGGGAACGATCAATATCAACTCCAGGAGAAAATGTCACAACGCCGATCCGGTGAAAGATCTGAATTACTGGGTCAGCAAGCTGGCCGATCCCATGCCACCCATCTTTACCCTTCTGGATGGCATCTACACAACGGCTCGGGGACCGAGTTTTGATGGTCGTGTCCGCCGGAGCAATATCCTCGTGGCCTCAGCGGATATATTGTCGGCGGATCTGGTGGGGGCCAGGGTATTGGGGCAGGAGCCGTCAGAGGTGCCGCACCTGGTCCATGCGGCCAAGCGAAGGAACCGAAGGCTGGACCTGTCGGACGTGGATGTGGTGGGGGAAGAACTCGAAAAAGTGGCTTTTCATCATGAGACCGCCTTTCCCTACAGCGACAACATCCTGCCTCTTCCCATGGCAAAAATGGGGATCAAGGGCCTGTCCTATCGCAAATACGATCTGACCATGTGCACCTACTGCTCGGGATTGAACGGCGTGGTCCTTGCCGCCATCGCCGCTGCCTGGAAAGGAGAGCCGTGGGATGATGTGGAAGTGCTTACGGGAAAATCGATGGCGCCTACCCCGGGCATGAAAAAGACGATTCTCTTTGGAAAATGCATGTACCAGAAGCACAAAGACAACCCGGATATCAAAGAGATGATCCCCATCAAGAGTTGTCCGCCAAAGCCGGCGAGCGTTGTAAAAGCCTTTCATCAGGCCGGCATTGAAATCAATCCGTCCATGATCGAAAATGCGGATATGGCCCCGGGGTTTTTTATGAAAAGGTACGAGGGAAAACCGGAGTTTGAAGAACGGCACTTCACCGTCGTTTGATGAGGAGAAAAAGTTATTACAGACAGCAGAAAATACGCGCTCATTGAAAAAGACGCGGATATGAAAAAGGTAGCCGTGGAACTTGCGTGCCATCCGGAGATCGGTGTGGACCTCGAGGGTGATTCCATGTTTCATTACCAGGAAAAAGTCTGCCTGTTTCAAATCTCCACCCCATCCTGGAATTTTGTCATAGACCCTCTCGCCGTGAAGGATCTTTCGCCACTGGCCCCTGTTTTTGCCGACGAAAGGATCAGAAAGATCTTTCATGGCGCCGATTACGACATTCGTTCCCTGTACAGAGACTTCACCATTGAGGTCCGCTCCCTTTTTGACACACAGATCGCGGCGCGTTTCCTCGGCATGAAGGAAACCGGCCTGGCGAGTCTGTTGCAAGAAAGATTCGGTGTTGCCAGCGACAAAAGGTACCAGAAAAAGGACTGGTCCCGGAGACCTCTTCCTGAGCCTATGCTCGATTACGCCGTCCAGGACATCCGTTATCTTCTTCCTCTGGCCCAGGTT
>JBBSAR010000682.1:0-1719 GCA_038252125.1 Desulfatiglandales bacterium | reverse complement strand
GGGGAAGAGGCACTTATCACGCCACCGCGGAAGGATGTTGCAGCCGTTTTGAAATAGCCCAATACCTGGTTTCCAGACTGGGATTGGATGTTCCTGTTTCGCCGTGTCGCATGAGAGATATGAAAGGACCGAAGCGACCGGCCAATGCTCTTTTGGAAAACAGGCTCGCCAAGAAACAGGGGCGTAATATTATGCTTAACTGGAAAATAGACTTGGAGAGTTTGCTGGATAAATTCGGTGAGGCTCTTCTGAACGAAGCAACCGGAGCATGAGACTTCTCCTTACAATATAATGAAACTTTTCCTCACGATATTAGGGATCGCTTACGTCCTCTGTCCATTTGACCTTTTCCCGGATTTTTTTGTAGGGGTAGGCTGGATCGACGACATCCTGGTGCTGGGGTTGCTGTGGTGGTTCTTTTACAGCCCCCGCAGGCGGCAGCCGGCCTATGAACAAAGAAATTCTGGAACAGGGCCATCTGCCGGACAGGAGGAAGAAAAAGCGTATCAGAAAAACCGGACGACCGGCAAAAAAGACCCCTACACTGTTTTGGGAGTGAACCGGGGGGCATCGCAGGGGGAAATCAAAAAGGCCTATCTGGTTCTCGCAAACCGGTACCATCCCGATAAAGTGTTGCATCTTGGAGAAGAATTCAAGGAAATGGCGGAAATGCGCTTCAAGGAGATTCAGGGGGCATACCAGGAACTGAAGCTTAAGTAGTGTTCATCCGTTGACTTAAGTATAAACACTTCGAGTTTCCAATTCAGAAATGAGCAATTTTTCGCAAGGCCAAGGAAAACAAGGGCTTTCGCGGAGACGTACGACAGTACGTCGCACAAGGAAACCCGCAGTTTGACGCGGGGATTGCGGAAAAGAGCCATTTATGGATGGAAACTAAATAGAACGTCCGATCACGGCGCCTTCGTAAATGGCCGCCTGTGCATTTCTTGGCTCCAGACAGTCCCCTATCCTGTAAACCTCGTATTCGAGGTCCTTTATAGCGTTGTAGAAGGTGTCGTCGGACCGGCAGCCGATTGCTATAACCACTCTTTCCGCTTCGATGGACGACTCCTTTCCGTTTTTATTCATCACGATTCCGTTCTCTTCGATGACCTTGAGACTGACACCTACATGTATTTGAACATTCTTCTCCCGCATCGTTTTGAGAAGGACCTTCCTTGTCATACTTTCAAGCTGCATCCCGATTCGGGGAAGCGCTTCAATAAGGGTAACAGGTGATCCTGATTCCGCGAGATAGAGTGCAACCTCGCATCCCGTTGCTCCGCCTCCCACCACAACGGTTGTTTTCCTGTCAAGATGCTTTGTAGCGAGGACGTCCGGTGCGGAAACAACCGTGTTGCTCTGCATGCCCGGTATGGTTGGAAACAAGGGAGTGGATCCCGTGGCCACCACCACCACGTCCGGGTTGAGATCTCTGACGGTGTCCATGGCGGCATTCGTATTCAGGTGAAAGTGCACGTGGTATTTCTCTGCCTGCTTTTGGAGAAAAAAGATGAGGTTCTGAATCTCTTTCTTATGGCTCGGAACGCTTCCCAGCGACAATTGACCTCCGATAGTGGGATTCTTTTCAAACAGATGAACCTGATGCCCTCTCTTGGCGGCGACCCATGCCAGGTTGAGTCCGCCTGGTCCGGCGCCGATCACCATGACCTTCCGGATTTTTTCGGGCGGATGAAATTCCATCTCTTTTTCGCGGCC
>JBBSAR010000681.1:0-1719 GCA_038252125.1 Desulfatiglandales bacterium | reverse complement strand
TTCCCGGTTACTATAAAACAGCGGATGCCGGATATATCGACGAGGATGGCTACGTGTTTGTCATGTCGCGAACAGACGACATCATCAACGTGGCCGGTCATCGTTTGTCCACGGGCGGTATGGAGGAGGTCCTTGCCGACCATCCGGACGTGGCTGAATGTGCGGTGCTGGGAGTTGGGGACAAACTCAAAGGGCAGATCCCCATCGGTTTCCTGGTTCTCAATGCCGGCGTAACACGCGACCCGGCTGAAATAGAAAAGGAAGTCGTTCAGATGGTCCGCCAGCGCATAGGCCCCGTGGCCTCGTTTAAAATCGCCACCATCGTAAAGCGGTTGCCCAAAACGAGATCCGGAAAAATATTAAGAGGAACCATACGAAAAATCGCGGACAATGAAGTCTTCAATATACCGGCGACGATTGATGATCCGGCCATCTTGAAGGAAATTGAAGAGGCACTCGTTCATAAAGGATTCGCAGGAGCAAAAAAAGAACAATAAAACCGATTGAAGCAGAGGATTCCTTTGTATAAAAAACTGCACGGCAATCTTTTTCTTCCCATCCAACGGGCAATCCTGTATCTGGTTTCGGTCCCGCCGAAAGGCGGGATCAAATGTCCGGTTCTCCGCAGAGCCAAGCGACCCTTCTGGCTCAGGACACCTGAAACCTGACGTCGTTTTCTTCCATGGAAACCTACCTTTCGGCAACCACATCCCGCAAAATGGCGGAACCGGGTATAAAGGCCAGTGAGCCGGGAACCCCGATCTTCCGCAACCGGTTCAGAGAAACTCGAGATGTGCGCTAAGCGTCGGCAACCTTAAATAAAAATCGTTATAATATATTGAAAGGGGGGATGCATCCAAACACAAATCCGGCAAGATGTCTAAGAAATCCAATTAAAACACATTTTTTTAATTAGGAGGATAGATTATGACTAACGGTGAAGCTTACTGGAAAAAAAATCTCAAGCTCATGATATGGTGTTTAATCGTTTGGTTCATTGTTTCATTCGGGTTTGGCATCTTGCTTGTTCATCCGCTTAACCACTTCCATCTGGGAGGCTATCCGCTGGGATTCTGGTTTGCGCAACAGGGGTCCATGTATGTCTTCGTGTTCCTGATTTTTTTCTACGCAAATACGATGACAAAATATGACCGTGAATTCGATGTAGAGGAGGAATAAACATGACCCTGCAAGCTACCACGTATCTCGTCGTCGGATTGACCTTCGCAATCTATATCGCCATAGCCGTTATGGCCCGAGCAAAAAGCACATCGGATTTCTATGTTGCCGGAAAGGGCGTTCACCCGGTGCTCAATGGAATGGCCACTGGAGCGGACTGGATGTCGGCGGCATCCTTCATCTCCATGGCCGGTTTGATCGCTTTCATGGGATATGATGCCTGTGTGTACCTCATGGGCTGGACAGGGGGTTATGTGCTCCTCGCCATGATGCTGGCGCCCTACCTGCGTAAATTCGGAAAATTCACCGTCCCGGAGTTTATCGGGGATCGGTACTATTCTCACGCCGCTCGCATCACGGCGGTTGTCTGCCTGATTGTCTGCTCCATCACCTATGTTATCGGGCAGATGGTTGGCGTGGGCGTGACCTTCGCGCGCTTTCTTGAAGTTTCCACCACGACCGGCCTTCTGATCGGGTCCGCGGTGGTGTTCGCCTATGCCGTGTTCGGGGGCATGAAAGGCATCACCTATACCCAGGTGG
>JBBSAR010000680.1:0-1748 GCA_038252125.1 Desulfatiglandales bacterium | reverse complement strand
GCTCTGTGATGCCCGAGGAAAGGATGCCCGCAATGAGATCGCCCCCGAAATAACTTCCCACGTTGTGGAAAACCAGGACCGGAGCGGCGGGATTTATGGCCAGCCCCAGTTCGGCGGATGGGATCAGGTCGGGCCGGTTTGTGACGGGAATGTAAGGTTCGCGACAAATCCCGTAAGGGTCCAGTCCCAAAAAGAGATGGGTCATGGTGGTATTGCCCGCTACGGACATGGCTACGATCGATTCCGTTTTCAGGGCATGTTTTTCGGTGATCTGTTGGATGACTGTGTTGATCTGTTGAATCACCATCTCCTGGAGTTCCGCAAGGCCTTTCCCGGCTGTGGCAAAGTGGATTCGGGTCAGGATGTCCGATCCGATCCGGATCTGGGGATTGTGAAAGGAGACCTCGTCCAGGATGCTGCCATCCGCCAGATTCACAATTTGAAGGACGAGGGTAGTGCTCCCCAGATCGAGGGTGATGCCGTAGATTTCCCTTGGGGCATCCAGGCCGAATACGTCGATTATTTTCCATATTCCCCGGTTTTCGAAACAGGCCGCATGGACTTTATAACTGTTTTTCCTTAAAGTTGCAGCGATGGTTCTCAGGAGAGAAAGATCTGCTGTAACCGTTTCTGTCCCCAGTTTTTTCTTCAGTTCTCTAATCAGACGATCCGCGTCGGCGGTATTGTCGGCCAGACTGGGCGGGGTCAATTCGGGTTGCAAATATCTGATCCATCCAGAATTTCCGGCGTTATTGCCGACCTTCTGCGTTCGATCATTCTCCGATAATTTTGACGAGCACACGTTTTTTCCTTCCTCCATCGAACTCTCCGTAAAAGATCTGCTCCCAGGCGCCGAAATCCAGCTTTCCTTTTGTAACGGCAACGACCACCTCGCGCCCCATGATCTGCCTTTTCATATGGGCATCGGCATTGTCTTCCCCTCTGTTGTGATGGTACTGGGAAATCGGCGCATGGGGGGCCAGCTTTTCCAGCCAGGTTTCATAGTCGCGATGCAGGCCCGATTCATCGTCATTGATAAACACGGAGGCGGTAATGTGCATGGCATTTGCGAGCACAAATCCTTCTTTGATGCCGCTTTCACGAAGGCAGTCTTCCACCTGGGGCGTGATGTTTATGAACGCACGCCTTTGGGGCACATGGAACCACAATTCTTTTCGATAGCTTTTCATCTGATAATCCTTTATTGCATTAGAGTTTCGTTTTTGATATCTCAGATTTTCTTGAATGGCAATGAAAATCGGGGAAGTCTTTCGTAATCACTGTCTGTTGCCAACCTTTCGAAATCCTCTCTCCGATTGACAGATCCGCTCGCGGAATGTATGGTTCAAGCTATCTTTTTCAAGAACCTGGAGAGCAAAAATGATTTTATGGGGGAAGGGTTTTATTAAATCTGGAATCCCTTTCCAAACCGTCTTAAATAGTATAAAGAGTGTGCAATTTATAAATTGGTTTGCTGCGTGGAATGAGGAGGAGAGAAAATAATGTCTAAGTCCATAGGGATTGATTTGGGAACCACCAATTCAGTCGCTGCCATCAAAAAAGTAGAGACGGAAGTGCTGAAAAATTCGGAAGGGGAGTTTATTACCCCTTCGTGCGTGACTTTGGGAAAGAAGAAACTGCTCTCTTTAAAACCCAATTTTGTGGTAGGAAGGGATGCCCTGGAATGGAGGAAACAGGATCCTGAAAATACGATTGTGACGGTGAAACGCCTCATGGGGAGAAGCTAT
>JBBSAR010000679.1:0-1753 GCA_038252125.1 Desulfatiglandales bacterium | reverse complement strand
GGTTTTGCTAAGGTGACAAGCAAAACATGCGAGGAAATTATCAAGAAGGTAAGAACAATCGAAGATGATTTTTGGACAGGAGATTTACAATTTGATGAGTAATAGCCCGTTTCTGAATTGTCAACACCAAAATCCATAAAGGTCGAAGCAAGTTTTCATGCTGCTTTTTTCAACTCGATTTGACTTACCGATTGACGGTTTACTTTTAGCCGGTGCGACCGAGCCAGGCGTTTTCTTTCAGCTCTTTCCCGTAAGATCTTTTCGGCCTGCCCCGTATGTTTCTGCTCCGGGGTCACATAACTAATGGCGCCATGATAGCGTATGGTATTATAGACGATCACAAATTCTCGTATGATTGATTTAATTTGATCAAAACTGACATAATCTTTATACTGCAACCAGTCATATTTTAGGATACGGAACCAAGATTCAATCCAGGCATTGTCTTGAGGCGTTTGATATCGAGCAAAGAGCTGCTTGATTCCCAGATCTTTGAAAAACTGTTTAGCGGTCTTTTTAGCCATCTGTACACCATGATCAGATAGCGCAATCGGCAATTCCGGGGCACCTGATACGCCTATTAGATTCTCATTGGACAGGGCTTTGTCCCAAGCTTTTTTCATAGACTCAACACGGGCGTTAAACCCGAGATGCCAACCGACAATCTTCCGACTATAAACATCGATAATGGCAAACAGATAAACAAATATAGGCCCAAGGGCGATGTAGGTGAGGTCCCAGCTCCAGACCTGATTAGGACCATCAGGGTTCACCTCGGGCTTTACCTGAGGTGTTTTAAGCTTTCTCTGGCGGTCTTCCATTAGCCGCTCTTCCTTCATCACCCTATAGAAACTGGATGCACTGGCCTCTAAACCGGTAGATTCAGAGGCTACCACAGAAAGTTGCCGATGGGATAGATCCATATATTTGTCATCTTTTCCCATCTGAATGATATCTTTTCTTTCTTGGGTTAACAAAGCGTGTGGGGCCTTTATAGGGCCCGGTTTTCCGCCCCCGTATCGGCCTGTTCTACGGTGTAGCCTTATCCAGCGCTGATAGCGCTTTATCTCAAGATTGAGCTTCTCACAACAGTACTTCATGGGCACACAATATTCTTTTCGGACCTGGGCGATAAACTCAACAAAAACTCCTTTGATTTCCTCTGGGATGTATTTGCCTTTGAGGTCACCATCTAGCCCGAGCGATCTTTTTTTTTAAGTAACGCAAGCTCGGCTGCCTGTTCAATTACGGTTGATTCAAGGCGTTCTTTTTCAGCCTTTAACTGTTCATATTGTTCAATGTTGACTTTGGGTTTTCGACTCTTTCGTTCCTTAAGAACACTGACTGCTCCTTGTTCAACGGCGGCCCTGATCCTCGTAAGGTCGCTGGAATGGATCTGCCAACGTCGAAGTACTTCACTGATTGAACCATTTCCTTTGGCCATAGTGGCCTCAAGGAAAATTTGATACTTTGCTTCTGGGGTTAAATGGCGGCGTTTACGAACGACTTCTTCTGATTTTCCCATAGAATATTCCTCCAGGTTTTGTGGTAAACCAAAACCGAAAGAGTGTCAAGCAGCCGCCGGCGGGGCTAACTCCGGTCGCCCTACGGGCTCCCTCCGTTAGCCCCGAAAACTTGCTTCCACCTCAACGAAGAAAAGGAATACAGATTCAGAAACATAGTACCAATTGTGTGGAGATCTTCTCGTTTCACATATTGAAATCCACTCTCCAGTTTTCTTCTTACAGAATGG
>JBBSAR010000678.1:0-1809 GCA_038252125.1 Desulfatiglandales bacterium | reverse complement strand
GGGCCAAGAGAGAGGGAAGGATGGAATCGTCGTCACTGTCTCCCAAGAATTCCGCGTCCATTTTTTCCCCGGTTATGGCGGCAACTACATTCAGGATATATTCAGCCTTCCGGCCACTGAAACCGAGCTTCATCAAATCTGTCGGTTCAAGGCTGGCAAGGTCCGTCGGTCGTGGAAAGGCACTCTCACCGTTCACGGACAGGCCGTAAGAATTGCAAAGACGGTTCAAAAGGAGGATGCCGACATTTACAGAGAGTTGCTGGCAGGCGAACCCGTTGAGCAGGGTCTCGAAGACCGTGGGAAGGCGGGGCGGTTTCAATCCGGCAAAACGGTCTGCAAGCTTGGCCAAGGACGGGTGGGCGGAAGCGAGCCGGTAAAAGTCGGAGAGGTCGATGTCGAGGCCGAGCATTTTTCTCACCGTCATGAGTAGCTCTTCACGGTATCTCTTGCTTATGCCTGCGCCCTCCCATGAGATGCGGACTTCAGGAGAAGCGGGGGAGCCTTCCTGAACGACGGCGACGGCCACCGGCCGATTTCCCGTGACCAGCACACGCCGGTAGATCCGGCCGTCCCACCGGTCCATGTTATTCGCCGGAGAACGGCGCAGAGCCCACACGGAAAGGTCAAGCCGAAAGGGGGGCACAGGTTTTATACGAACGCTTTTCATGGAAACCGCCTTAGGTTATTACTCCTTGTAGGTCTCAATGCGCCTTCACAGACTGTTGGTCCCCCAAAGTTCCCTGCGTAGACATTCAAACTGGATGATCTGGCTGTGGTCGACGAAGAGATTGACTTCCGGGTCGTAGTTCTTGACATACCAGGCGAAGACGTCCGGGTCGGCCACCTCAAACATGACCTTTTCCAGCCCGAGCTTGTTGACGATCTTGGTCGGGATGCCTGTGCGCCACTGTTTGACACATTTGGTGATCCCCTCGGACTCGATCATGATCATGTAGGCTCCGGCATCGATGAAACGCTGGGCCTGCTGGATGGCTCACTCGGGATCAATGGTCCTCTCGGCCTCAAGAGCTTCGGCAACGCTCGCTCCGCTGGTGCCGAACTGGATGTCGACCTCTGGCTTAGCCTTGAGGCCGTTCTTCTGCACTTTTTCCACCAGGCGCAGCCAATCTTTTTCATAACCAAATCTTTTCAGATTTGGTCCAGTTTGATTAGGGATTACCAATAATTAAGCCTCTCCGTGAGAGTGTAGACTATTTTTTGAGTTTTTTAATCATCTCCTCAGCTTCCTCATATCCTTCTTTATAAAAATTTTCTTCATTAGGATCCAACTCGCGCAACAGGCGAAGAAACTCCCCCGCGTGTTCTTTTTCCTCATTGGCAATGTCAATGAAGACTTCCTTGGCAAGTTTGTTATCCTTACTTTCAGCGGTCTGTTGATAAAGCTGTATCGCTTCGTATTACGCAGCAATCATAAACCGAATTGCCCGAACCAACTCATCATGGGTAAGTTTTCGATCATTCTTCAGCACTGTAAATGGATTGCAGAATTCTGGCATTTCCCACCTCTTTTTTTAGGATGATAAAAAATCGTTTTTTTCGGGTGCGTTAAAAAAAAGGGCCGCGTCCAGGATTTCCGCTTTCTCTCTCTTTATAGAATATTTTCGGGCACAAAGTCAAATTCGTTTTCCCGGCTTGTCAATTTCATAGTCCATCAAGCAAGGAAAATCTCCTTCCTTTTCCACAACATTTCCCAAAATACCCCGTTTTCGCACAGACCAATCCGTCCACCCCTGGCTACAGCGAGTGCACATCAACCCAGGGCTTTTCTTAACCAAGCCATCCATCGTC
>JBBSAR010000677.1:0-1835 GCA_038252125.1 Desulfatiglandales bacterium | reverse complement strand
TTTGAGCGAGGCGGTAAAATCCGCCGTCACCAGGTTGTCCCGCAGATTCAAGGCGGTCTTCACGATGCCCGCGCAGGAACGGTCCGCAAACGGCAGGGTTGTAGAGCAAAGGTAGTGGCCGTCCACATCCGACTTGTCCATTCCCCTGAGACAGTCGCGGGAAGCTTCCACCGCCATGGTCAGGGTGTCCTCATCCCAGTTGCAGAAGGAACGCTCGCCCTGGGCAACCATGACGATGGCCGGGGCGAACCAGCCCATATTTTGAAAAATACTCATGCGGTTGAGCCTGAGTCTCGGGATATAACCGCCATACGATGTGATTCCAATCATGGATGTTCCTCCTGTTTCAGAACTTGAACAGTTTTTCAATAAGCTGGGATTTCATGAGATCGCCTCCGATTTTGAGCTTTCCGCCCGTGTAGGCCGACATGGCGTTCAGTTCGCCGGAAATCATCTTCACAAAATCATCGTCCCCCATTCCGATGGTCGTGGTGGGTGCACCGTGGGAACCAGGCTCCACCCGGCATGTTCCGTCTTTTACGGTCACCTGCCAGGATCCGCCTTTGGGCCCCGAAATATCAAACTGGAACACCACCTCAATCCCTTTGGCTTTGTCGGCCTGAAAGGCATTGGGCAACCCGTCAAAAATGGCCTTGACCGTGAGACCGGACTTCGCCCGACCCTCATCCATTTGATCTGCATCCTTTTGGCCCGCATCCGGAACCTTTTTCGGATTAAATGCGTCCAGCATGGGGCTGAAAGCAGCCGTGGCATTGGGATATTCCATGGCCCCTTTAAGGGATTTGATCTCTTCAAAACCGGCTGCCACGCCTTCGGGCGTGGGGATTTCGTCTTTGCTCCCCACAACAGCCCCCGGACCCGCGGCAAAGGCGACACGGTTGAAATAGCCCATGCCCGCGTTGTAGATAGCGCCCGTTACAGGACACTGCTCAGCGCAGAGATACAGCACGAGAGGGGCCACAAATTCGGGCTTCAGTTTTGCCAGGATCTCCGGGGGAAGGATATCTTCCGTGAGTCTCGTGGCCGCAACCGGTGCAATGGTGTTCACCTTGATATCTTGCTTCTCCCCTTCCAGCTTCAGGGTGTTCATAAAACCGACAAGCCCCATTTTCGCGGCGGAATAGTTTGTCTGTCCAAAATTCCCGTAAAGCCCCGCGGCGGAAGTGGTGAAGATGATGCGGCCGTATCGGTTTTCCCGCATCCGGATGAAGGCTGGCCGGGTTACGTTGTATGCCCCTTTAAGATGCACATCCATGACCGCATCCCAGTTCTCCGGCTCCATCTTGACCAGGGTCTTGTCCCGCAAGATGCCGGCGTTGTTAATCAGAATGTCCACTTTCCCGAAAGCCTCCATGGCCGCATCCACGACGGCCTGCCCTCCTTCGGGCGTCGCCACGGAATCGTAGTTGGCAACAGCCTCCCCGCCTTTGGATCGAATCTCTTCCACAACCTGGTCGGCAGGTCCTTTGGCTCCGTCTCCCGAACCATCCCTCGCGCTCCCGAGATCGTTCACCACCACTTTTGCGCCCCTTGCAGCCAGCTCCAGGGCGTACACCCGCCCCAATCCAGCGCCCGCCCCGGTGACGATCGCTACTCGGCCATCGAAACGGATGCCCCCGCTCTTTTGCCGTCTGAGCATCTCTTCGCGGTCGCGCCACTCTACAATGCCCCGATCAAGCACCGTTTCCCCTCTTTCTCCGTTGATCGTCTTGAAAAAGGCCCTCCCCTCCCCCATTTTCCATATCTGTGTGGTAATGGGGGTGCCGGGATACAAGGTGCGTGAAAAACGTACCCGGAACCGGGACATGCGTTCC
>JBBSAR010000676.1:0-1857 GCA_038252125.1 Desulfatiglandales bacterium | reverse complement strand
CGGACTTTTCAACAGCATACGATATTCTGTGGCATTTATCGTCGGGAACGGTTTTCTTTGGTTCCAAATTATCGTTGCAAATAAATATAGAAAAAAATTGACAATAAATAACCTTGATGGTAAATAATCGCCCAATCGGATCTAAAGAATGCTTCGCTATCCCTTGAATGCAGATCAGGACCCGGTTTTTTTTGGCTATCGTTATGTCAAATATGATCGATATGCCATTTCCCATGGCTTTCAATTGCGCAACCTTCATGAAATGCGGAGGCTGAACCATTTGGCGATAATGAACCACAATTTCAGGACGGCATGCCTTGCGATTCTTATAGGATTGTGCCTCTTTACAGGGAGTAACGTTGTTTTGGCCGCCGATTCCGGAGCGCTGGAACAGTTGTTGGGGTTATTTGAAAAAAAAGGCGCCATTACCCCTGAAGAGGCCGCAAAAATCAGACGCACCATTCAACAGGACCGTAAGCAGATGGAGGCGAGAGAAGAAGCCATCCAGGAAAAAGAAAAGGCCCTTCTGAAAAAGGAAAACTCGCTCGCGGAACAGGAAAAGTCCCTGAAAGAAAAAGAACATGCACTTCTTCAGGGGCAGGCGCCTTCCGCACCGGGGAAACCACCGGAAAAAATGGCCGAAACTGCGCTCAAGTCAACACCCCCCGAAAGCACTGCCACCAAAGAAGAGAAAGCGAGCAGCGATTCTTCTTTCCCTTTAGAAGCAAAATACGACAACGGCTTCTGCCTCGCCAGCAAAGACAACAAGTATTCCTTGTGCATCGGGGGCCTTCTCCAGGCTGATTACCGTTATTACGATTACAAGGACGCAAAAGATCCCGAAAAGAATCGCTTCGATATTCGACGTGCGCGGTTACTCTTACAAGGACATATTCTCGATCGATTTACCTACAAGTTCCAATATGAATTTCAGGGAGCCGGGAGCAGGCGCCTCCTGGATGCCTATCTGGATGCCCGAATTCTTCCCTACTTTCAAGTTCGAATGGGTCAGTTTAAGACACCGTTTGGTTTTGAACAATACTCATCCGACAAAAACATCCCCTTCGCGGAAAGATCCATGGGATATTATCTGACTCCCCGCCGCGATGTGGGCCTGATGGCCCATGGCTCGGCGTTGAGCGATCGAATTAATTACGGGTTGGGCATCTTTAACGGTGACGGAGAAGACGACAGTGTCGGCGGTAATGTGGATTCCCCCGAGGTGATCGGGCGGCTTGTTCTCTCTCCTTTCAAAACGCTGGGGATTTCTTTTGTGGAGGGCCTCCAGATCGGAGGGTCTTTTAGTTACGCAAATGTGGATCGGAACAACGTTAATATTGCGGACAAAACCACCGGCATGACCACTTTTTTCAATGTGAATTCATCCGCCAAATTCAACGTTATTTTAGACGCCCAATCGCAAACGCGATATGGAGCTGAGGCGGCATGGTGTTATGGACCGCTGATGGCATGGGGAGAGTATGTTAATCTGCAGTATTCGGATGTCCGGACCAGTTCGAATCAGTTCAACATCAATATCAAGGAATATTACGGAGCGTTGCTCTGGATGGTAACAGGCGAAAAGCCCTTGATAAAAAACGGGAAGATCCTGGCCATAACGCCAAAGAGAAATCTCTGGCAGGGGGGATGGGGCGCCCTGGGTCTGGCCTTTCGCTATGATGTTTTTGATGGGGGAAATAATGCATACGAAGATCTGTTTGAACCGGGAAACTCCGTCCAAAAGGCGACGGCATACACCATAGCCCTGAACTGGTATCTCAATCCCTACGTCAGACTTCTCATTGATGCCACAAGGACCGATTTCGACCGACCCCTGCTTATCGACCGGGATTCCCT
>JBBSAR010000675.1:0-1867 GCA_038252125.1 Desulfatiglandales bacterium | reverse complement strand
GGTAAAATATACGGGGATGGACGAAAAAACGGTGCGCCTCGCCATGGACAACGTCAAGTACACTTACGTCCTCAGCATCGATGGAGAAAAGGAATACGTGGATTTTCTCTCCCGCCTCAAATATATCAAAGTACCTGATGCGAACGCATTTACGGATAAATTCATCCATCAGGATATCCTCCAAGAGATCACCGGAAAATGAAAATTGAGCGGTATATTGTTCCCCTGATTCTGCTTGTATGCTGGCAGGGATTGTGCTCCCTTGGAATCATCGGGGGAACGCTGCTCCCCTCTCCAATTGACATTCTTTTGGGATTGAAAGACCTCCTGATCGTCGGCATGCCTCCGGGATATCTTCTGCCGTATCATATCCTTTACAGCCTGTATCGAGTGACGCTGGGTTTCGCGCTTGCCGCGGTCCTGGGCATCCCCCTGGGATTGCTCATCGGCTGGTCCGGCCGCCTCCGGATTATGATGAGCCCCATTATCGAAATGATCCGCCCCATTCCTCCACTGGCCTGGATACCCATTGCCATCCTCTGGTTCGGGATCGGGATAAAATCGGCGGCTTTCATTATCTTTCTAGGCGCTTTTTTCCCTATTGTGCTGAATACCGTGTCCGGGGCGCTGTCGATCAACCCCATCTTCTTTGAAGCCATGCGGACCCTGAACGCCACACAGGCGGACATTTTTTTCAAGGTGGTGGTTCCGGGATCGATCCCTTCCATCTTCGTGGGCCTGCGCATTGGAGTTGGAATCGGATGGATGACCCTGGTTGCCGCGGAATTTACCGGCGTGAAATCGGGGTACGGCCTGGGATATATGATCATGACCGCCAGAGATATTCAACGGCCCGATGAAATCATCGCGGGGATGCTGGTCATCGGCATTATAGGACTTTTGATCAACCAGGCACTGGTATTACTGGAAAAGAAGATTATTCGATGGCAATAACCGAACAAGTCGTCCCGAGCCTGGAACTTCAGGGTTTGACAAAAGCCTTTGAAGACGAAAACCGCAGTCAAACGGTTTCTGTTCTTCACCCCATCACCCTGAAAGTGGAAAAAGGGCAGTTTGTTTCCATCATAGGTCCGAGCGGATGCGGGAAAACAACGCTCCTGAAAATTATCGCGGGCCTTGAGAAACCATCGGAAGGACAGGTCCTTGTTGACGGCGGAAGCGCCGTGCACGGCAAAAATCCGATTGGACTGGTTTTCCAGGAATATGCCCTCTTTCCGTGGCGAACAACACTCCAGAACATGGAAATCGGTCTCGAAATCCTGTCGGTGCCGAAGACGGAGAGGCGTGCGGCGGCGATGGAATATATACGAAATTTCGGCCTGGAAGGTTTTGAAAACCGCTACCCGAATCAATTGTCGGGAGGCATGCAACAGCGGGTCGCCATTGCCAGAACCCTCCTCACAGATCCGGAAGTGGTCTTGATGGATGAACCGTTCGGTTCTTTAGACAGCCAAACCCGAAACCACATGCAGACCTTTCTTCTACAGGTATGGGAGTCCAGGAAGGTCAGCATCCTTTTTGTAACACACAATGTGGATGAAGCGGTTTTCCTGAGCGACCGGATCATTGTCCTTTCGAAGCGACCGGCCAGAATCATACGAGAGTTTGTTGCGCCATGCCCAAGACCGAGAGATCGAACGAGCGCAGAATGCAACACCCTCCGCAGGGAAATACTTGAAACCATGGCAAAGAGTGAATGCTGATGTTCACTCCCGCAGAGGCGCGGAGGCGCTGAGGATGAAAGAAAACGACATAGGAACTATGGTTGTGGAATGTGCGATTGACATACATCGGGAACTCGGTCCAGGCCTGCTTGAAACGGTTTACGAGGTTGTTTTGGCGCAGG
>JBBSAR010000674.1:0-1900 GCA_038252125.1 Desulfatiglandales bacterium | reverse complement strand
TACAGCTCAAGAGTTCCCATCTGGACATCGCGCTTCAAGACCGCCTCCGCGTCAAAGACCTGAAAATGGACATGACTCTGGAAAAGAAACTCCGGGTGGTTTCCGGCAAAAACAAGAAACACACCGGCACACCCGCCTCCTCCTATTTGTCAGTGAAAGTCCTTGATCTCCCTCTTTCCACGCAAACCACGCCACGCATTCATTCACAACCTTCTCCAAACCAAATCCCCTTGGGAGATCTCCGTGTCCCTTTTGCACGCGCTCCTTCCCTGGCCTTCGATTCCCTGTATGTGAAGATGGATCCGGTCCCCTTGGACCTGACCGACTTCGCCCTCCGTCTCCACCTGGAAGACTCCCTGCCGGTCATTGATTCTTTCCAGTTTGACGTGCTCGGAGGAACATTTCTGGGAGATATCTCCCTGTTCCGGGAGGGAAAAAGAGCGAACGAGCTGTACCTGATGGCAATGGATGGCTCTTTCACGGGGATCAATACCGCAAAAATTGCGCCGAGAGTTCAGCAAACCGAATCGCAGGGAGGCGACGCCCTGGCCCGAGAAACGGAGTTATCGGGAAATATCTCCCTCCGTTTTCCGGTTTCCAATAACCCCGATATTGCCATAGACAATCTCAGCGGCGTCATTCGATTAACCCACATCGGCTCAAAGACACTGGAGCGGCTCCTGTACGCCATGGACCCTTACGAAAACAATGAAATGATCCGGAAACAACGAAATCTCCTCCGCCAGGGAACACCCCTCTGGATCACCGTTGAAATCCGATCCGGAAACCTCTCCCTTACCGGAGAAGTGCTGATAAAAGGTGCACGAATTACCCTCCCGACTATCCAACGGCTCAATATAACGGCTTTACCCCTTCAAAAACGACTGGAGAAACTATTCTCGTCCTTAGGCCCCGTGGTGGATGCCTTGAAAGCCATGAGCGCAAATGCTATTATTATGGATAAAGGAAAAATCAAACTGGTGAGTCAGTAAAGACGGAGAAGGGAACTGCCATGAAACGATCCTGTCTAAAATTTATTCTTATATCCGCATTGTTTTTTGCCGGATGCACCCTGGCCAATGTCAAGGTAAACGTCGTGAGCCAACGAACGACGCTTGAAAATCAGGTTCTGGGTTCCTACAACGCCCTTTCAGACGAAGTGCTGCTGGTGGCTTCGGTCCGCGGGGTGGAACCCTCCGGGACCATCAAAACACCCCCCCGACACAGCAAGGAATACCAGAACGCCGTCCAAGCCATAGAGACGATTGCCTTTCATGCGGACGATATGGAGTTATTTAAAAGACTGGGGTGGGTGGGCGAAAACAACCAGGGGTTTCTGACCTCTTTTCCCATGGACAAGAGTAAAGTTCCGCCTGATCTGAAGGATTCCGCCGACCGGTTCAAAGAAGAGGAATTTGCGGCCATCATAACGGATGTGAATGGCGCAAGGACGGTTGTCATGCAGCGGGTGATAGACACCAACGAAAACCTCACGGAGAAAGACCTCCCCGAGATCCGGAAGGTTTTCGGGAAACTGAATCGCGAAAACGCACTGCCGGGGGATAAAATCCAGAACGAGGACGGATCGTGGAGCGTAAAGCCGTGACCAGCAAGTTAGCCGGAAGATGTCATATGGACAGGGGATACCCCGTTGCCCTGCTTCTTTTCGTTGTTTCATTCCTTTTTGTTCCTGCGGGAGCGAATGGAGAAAAGGAAACGCAGGGAAACAGGCCGCCTCTGCGAATATCGGCATCGGAGGCGCCCTCCCGGGCTTCCCAAAAAGGCACGTCCGTTGGAAAGAACCCGGACCAGGTTTCCATCAACAGACCTACCCAGATCACCTTCCGAACCGATCCCGTTTTGTACGCCGCGGCATCTGAAAAAGGCGACTGGCTGGCGT
>JBBSAR010000673.1:0-1906 GCA_038252125.1 Desulfatiglandales bacterium | reverse complement strand
TTGTTCCCATAAAAAACCATCAGATGTTTTTTGAAGCGGCCAAACGGTTGATGGACGGTGATCGGGAACGAAAGCTAATTTTCTTGGTGGTAGGAGACGGAGAATTGCGAGGAAGGCTCGAAACTTATTGCAAAAATGAAGGCATTGATTCCCACGTACGGTTCCTGGGGTGGATGAGAAACCTGCCCATGGTCTATGCCGACGTGGATATCCTGGCTCTTACCTCCCTTAACGAAGGAACGCCTTTTTCCATTATTGAGGCCATGGCATCCTCCGTTCCCGTGATCGCCACGGAAGTGGGCGGTGTTCCAGATCTGCTGGGGGGACGGACGGACGGGCGGTCAGGAGATCATTTCAAGATCCATGAAAGAGGAATCCTCTGCGAAAAAGGGGATGCTGCAGGGTTTGCGGAGGGTCTGAAATTTCTCATGGACATGGATTCGGAAGAAACGTCCGCGCGAATAGAGCGGGCCCGCCTGTTCGTTGAAGAGCGGTTTTCGGAAAAGCGGCTCATGAAGGATATGGAGATTCTTTATCAGGAGCTCATAGAAAAGCAATAAGGATGCCCTATTTTCCATCCATAAAATTTTCAGGAATCAAAACCGCAATAACCTCTCCTTTGGCCACTACTTTCCCCTTGGCCGAAAGGGTCTCCGTCAGGGTGACTTTTCGTCCCTTTACTTCCTTGATCGTCCCGCGGACCTCCAGAACCGTGTCAATGGGCGTGGGGGCCAGAAAATCGATCTTTAATGATGCCGTTACAAACCGCAGGGGGGGGATGGTTCCCATCTCCCTGCCTTCTTCCCTGTACTTTGCGGCTGCCGCGGAAGCGGTGCCATGACAATCGAGAAGGGATGCCACCAGTCCCCCATATCCGAATCCGGGAAAACCACCCGTATGATAGGGGCGTGGCTGGAAACGACAAACGGTTTCTTCTCCATCCCAGTAACTCTTCAATTGCAGGCCATCCTTGTTCAACCTGCCGCAGCCGTAGCAATGGGCAAAATCGTCCGGATAGTAATCTTGAAAGGCTTTCTCAGTCATATTCATCTCCCTTTATTCGAAAACTCGATAGCCATTTCCACAAAATAATCAATCGCTCCGGGATTCGCCATGGAATCCACATTAACGGCCCTTTCCACAGGGAAACCGGCAAGGATTTTCTTGACGGGCACTTCCAGTTTTTTTCCGTTCAACGTGTGAGGAACTTCCTTAATGGCGTGAATGCTGTCCGGAACATGCCGCGGCGACAGGGCGCTTCGAATGCTCTTGTTGATTTTATTTTTCAAGGCATCGTTCAGTGCGGCATCTCCTTTGAGAACAATATAAAGGGGCATATGGTACCGGCCATCGGGGCCCTCAAACCCTACAATGAGGCTGTCCGCAATTTCGGGAAGATCTTCCACCACGCTATAAATCTCACTGCTCCCCATTCGAACGCCCTGGCGATTGAGGGTGGAATCGGATCGGCCCAGAATGACCGCGCTGCCCCTCGGCGTAAACTTGATCCAGTCCCCGTGTCTCCAGATACCCGGATACAGGTCGAAGTAGCTTTCCAGATAACGCCGATTATCCTGGTCATTCCACAAAAACAGAGGCATGGACGGCATAGGCTCCGTGACCACGAGTTCGCCCACCTGATCCAGCAGTTCATTTCCCTCTTCATCAAAGGCCGCGGCCTTGATGCCGAGTCCTCTGCATTGGAGTTCGCTGGCATGTACGGGCAGCAGAGGGGAAGAGGCTAAAAACCCGCTTACGATATCCGTACCTCCGCTTACCGAGGCAAGCCACACGTCCTTCTTCACGTGTTCATAGACCCACTTGAAACCTTCCGGGGGGAGCGGAGACCCTGTGGAACCGATCACCTTCAGGCTGCTCAGGTCATGCTTCTCGCCGGGCTTCATTC
>JBBSAR010000672.1:0-1909 GCA_038252125.1 Desulfatiglandales bacterium | reverse complement strand
TGGACAGCAGCGATTCCACGCAGCCTGTTCCTCGTCGTCAAGTTTTTGGTCTGCTTTGACCTTCTTCTCTAATTCTCTCAAATCTAACCCAGGCTCGTAACCCCACCCTTGGCGGAGTACTCCCTTGCCAAGTTCTGAAGAAAGAAAATCTCTTACACTTGTGTCAATGTTCCAGAACCAGCATTCCATTGCAGTCTCCTTTTGTTTTAGCCCTAACGTCCGGCATGTGGCGCGGCGGCTTTTTGCCGTCGCTACAATGCCGTTGTTATAAATTATTCGATTATTTTATACCTTTTACGAGCTTCGTTCCTAGACACTTCGTTGAAATACTACCACTCGTAACTCCAAGAGATAAACACTACTCGACATTTTTGAGTTTACAATAATCCATATACTCACACACATGGTCGGCAAAACCGACACCCGCTTCTTCATGTAAACTGTATACGGCATCAATCCCTACATCTTTTAAAAGATGTATTTCGTCCTCATAGCGGACCGATGCGGTGATCTGTCCTTTGTAGCCTCTTTCTTTCATCTGCTGAATTGAAAATATGCTTGTTCTGGGATCAGGCAAGGCAAGCATAACCAGATTGACCATGCTTTTAGAAGGTTCGATGCGTTTCCAGAAATCACAGTGTCCGGCGTATCCGTAAAACACGCTTCTCCCTTTTTTTCGATGTGCTTCCACTTTTTCAGTACTAAAATCAACACCGATCACGATATCACCATATCGACGCCTCATTTCATCATAGGCACTCGTCCCCACGTCACCCATACCGAGAACCGCAATTTCAGCGTCACCTGGATCGATCGGCTCGTCTTCAGGTAGCCGATTCGAAGTCTCGAAAAATTTTAGACGGCCTGAAATACGCGCATAAATGCTGTGGGAAGCTGAATTTAAGGGCGCGGCCATGATAAAGGTCATTGAAAGTGCAATGGCAATTACCACCAGCCATTCACTGCTAATCCAGCCGTTGGCAACGCCTATGGAACCGACAATAAGGCCAAACTCACTGTAATTTGACAGACTGAGTGATGCAAGTAAAGATGTGCGGGCGCGTAGCTTGAAACGCGTAAGGATGATGAAAAACAAACCTGCCTTGAACGGCATGGCCAGGGCCAGCAGGAGCGCAATCAAGAACCCTGTGGGAGTTGGAGAGCCGGAAATGCCGATATTTAAAAAAAAGCCGATCAGAAACAGATCCTTGAAACCAAGCAATCTGTCCGCCAGTTCATGCTTCTTGGGGTGAGAGGCGAAAAGCATTCCAACCACCAGTGCACCCAGATCTCCTTTTAATCCGACAATTTCAAAGCTGCTATACCCGGCGATTGTTATCATAATGCCGAACAGCATCAGCAGTTCACCATGACCGCATCGTGCCATGAGCTTTCCCAGAATAGGTCTTGCAATAAAAAGCGACACGAAAAGAGGTAATGCCCATGCGGAAGGAATCTTTCCGGTCGAAGCAGCCAAAAATATAACTGCAATCAAATCCTGCATAATGAGAATACCAATCGCGGCAGTGGCGTGCCGAGATGTCATCTCTTGCTTTTCCTCTAGCACTTTCACTGCAAAGACCGTACTTGAAAAACACAGGGCGAACGCGATCAGTACCGCTGTTTGTCCGGTCAATTGATCAAAAAGCGTAATCCTTGAAAAACCAAGCATCCAGATCACAAAGCCGAAAATAGTGACAGTAACAATCATGTGAATGGATGTACCGGCCCAGACTTCGGGTTTTGCAAGGCTTTTGATCTTTAGGTTCAGACCGATGGTAAAAAGGAGCAGCGTAACACCGGCATCAGCTACCGTTTTCAGGATTTCGCCACCCGTAACACCGATACTGTTAAGTGCAAATCCGGCCAGTAAATATCCCACAAGGGGAGGCAAACCGATTCTGCTGAT
>JBBSAR010000671.1:0-1928 GCA_038252125.1 Desulfatiglandales bacterium | reverse complement strand
TGTTTTGCATATGCTGAGGGCCTTTGAAAAGGGGGCCGACGGCGTCTATCTCGTAGGGTGCATGGAAGGCGACTGCCGATTCAATAACGGCAATCTGCGTGCCAGAAAGAGGGTGGAACAGGCCCGCCGTATCCTGAATGCCGTGGGCGTGGAAGGGGAGAGAGTAGAGATGTTCAACCTTTCCTCCGGTGAAGGCCCCCGTTTTGCGGAAATTGCTACGGAGATGACTGACAGGATTATTGGGTTAGGCCCCAATCCGCTCAAAGCGGGAAAAAAGAAGATGGCGGCATAACTGTCTTTGTTTAATCAGGAGGTTCAACAAATGATTGTTGCGGACAAAAAGCCCATAGAGGAAATCATAGAGCAGGTAAAGGATTATCGGAAAATCCTCATTGCCGGTTGCAACGAGTGCGTAACCGTATGTGAAGCAGGAGGGAAAAAGGAGGTGGGTATTCTGGCTTCCGCCCTGAGAATGTATTTTATGAATCAGGGAATCAAGGCCGATATCGATGAGATTACGCTGGAAAGGCAATGTGACCATGAATATCTGGAAGAGATCAGGAACGATATCGATAAATATGATGCGGTATTATCCCTGGCCTGTGGCGTGGGTGTCCAGTTCATGGCGGAAAAGTATCTCTCCAAGCCCGTATACCCCGGGGTCAACACCTGTTTTATGGGCGTCACCGAGGAGCGGGGGGTCTGGAGCGAACGCTGCCAGGGTTGCGGTCAATGCATCCTGGGAGAAACCGCGGGGATCTGTCCGGTTTCCCGGTGTGCCAAGCGGGTCATGAACGGCCCTTGCGGCGGGTCATCAAAAGGGGCATGCGAGATCAACAAGGAACTGGATTGTGCATGGCAGTTGATTGTCGATCGTCTGAAAGAGCTGGGCAGACTCGATGATTATGAGACGTTGATGCCCATCAAGGATTGGTCAACGGAACGTGCGGGAGGGCCGCGAAAAGTAGTCAGGGAGGACGTGAGGCAATGAGCGATAAAATAGAGACGAAAACTCCAAGCAAACTGGAAAAGGTTCTGGCATCGGGAAACTTTGCCGTGACCTCCGAGTGCGGGCCGCCCAGGGGGAGTGATCCCGAGGCGATCAGGAAGAAGGCGAATTTGATCAAGGATTATGTGGACGCCATCAATATCACGGACAACCAGACTTCGGTCACCCGGCTGTCCAGCCTTGCCTCCTGTATCCATCTCAAGCTGATGGGTCTTGAACCCATTCTGCAGATGGTGGTAAGAGACAGAAACAGGATTGCCCTTCAGAGCGATATCCTTGGCGCCGCGTCCTTCGACATTCACAATCTGCTCTGTCTTTCCGGCGACCATCAACAGTTTGGAGACAATGCGCAGGGACAGAACGTCTTTGATCTGGATTCCATGCAATTGATCCAGACGGTGCGGCACATGAGGGATGACGGAAAATTTCTTGGAGGGGACGACATTATCAGACCGCCCCGCCTCTTTGTAGGCGCCGCGGCAAACCCCTTTGCCGATCCCTTTGAAATCCGCGTTCCGAGGCTGGCCAAAAAGATCGCCGCCGGCGCGGAATTTATCCAGACCCAGTGTATCTACAATCTGGAAAAATTTGAACTATGGATGAAAATGGCGCGAGACAGGGGCCTTCATGAAAAGGTGTACATCATGGGAGGCGTCACCCCTTTAAAATCGGCCGGTATGGCGAAATACATGAAAAACCGCGTTCCCGGAATGGATGTGCCCGATGAAGTGGTGAAACGGATGGCAGGTGTTTCCAAAGATAAACAGGCCCAGGAAGGAATCGACATCTGCGTGGAAACCATCCAGCGCCTCAAGGAGTGCGAAGGAGTGAGAGGGTTTCACATCATGGCGATTGAATGGGAAGAAAAAGTTCCTGAAATCGTTGAGAGGTCGGGCCTTTATCCGCGCCCGTCGCATTC
>JBBSAR010000670.1:0-1930 GCA_038252125.1 Desulfatiglandales bacterium | reverse complement strand
GAGACCATTTTTCCGAAGAGAGCGTAGGGCACCTGGGCTTTACCGGAACTTCCGTGTGGATAGACCTTCGAAAGGGAATTACCGTAATTCTTTTGACGAACAGGGTCCACCCATCCCGCAAAAACCTGAAGATCAGGGAATTCCGGCCCGCGTTGCATAATCTGATCATGCAACAGATGGCGTGAAGGAAATAGGTGAGAAATGCCCTGTAAATACCATCCCGACCGTAAAACGTATATTAAATGTGAGAAAATGGGAATAGGTTACTGCCTTGAATGTCTGCAAAACTGTGAGGCCTGCACGGCCCCTTGCGGGCACTGCCGGTTCCGCTCCCAGTGCATTATCTGGGAAAAATGCCGGAAGAGTCCCAAGAGATACGAGCTTGAAAGAGCGGCCAAAGGTGTCGGAAGCACTGTGGAATAATGGAAAAAAAGCCCGATACCCTTCTTTTGCATGGACGAGGCTGTTTGTAACCACACTGAAAAACAGCCTTGACTAATTTAACATTCACATTAAAATAGCCATATGCGCTACATTACCTCACACATCCTTGAAGATTTGAAGAAGAAAATGGTCTTTGTCGGCGGTCCGAGGCAAGTAGGCAAGACCACCCTCGCTAAAACCGTTCTATCTAAGGCCTTTCCGGACGGTCGGTATCTGAACTGGGATTTTGATGAAGATCGCCAGGATATCCTCCGAAAAAAATGGAGCACGGACAACTCTTTGCTGATATTCGATGAACTGCACAAATTCCCGCGGTGGAAGACATGGATAAAAGGGATCTATGACGTATCCCACGACATCCATTCCTTTCTCATCACCGGTTCCGCCAGGCTTGATATTTACCGGCGGGGAGGGGATTCGCTCATGGGCCGCTACCATTACTGGCGCCTGCATCCTTTTACGATGGATGAAATCCCCGAGGGAATTGACCCTAAAGAGGCCCTCCATCGCCTCATGACGATTGGCGGTTTCCCGGAGCCTTTTCTTGAAGGCGATGAACGGAATGCAAGACGGTGGCGACGGGAAAGATTTGACAGGGTCTTGAGGGAAGATATACGGGATACGGAATCGATCCGAAACATTTCTCTTCTCAGTCTCTTCGTGGACCTCCTGCGCCGCCGCGTCGGTGGTTTGATTACCATTTCCAACCTGGCGGCTGATCTTCAGATTGCCCCGAATACCGCCAAAGCCTGGCTTGAAATCCTGGAGCGCATGTACCTTGTCTTCTCTGTCCGTCCCTATACCAGGTCTTTGCCCCGCGCCGTGTTGAAGCCCCCCAAGGTCTATTTTTTTGACAATGGGGACGTTCTCGGCGACGAGGGCGCCCGATTCGAAAACCTGGTGGCCACCACATTGCTGAAGCGACTGCATTTTCTGGAAGACCGGGACGGGTATCGATATGAACTGCGATATATCCGAGACAAGGAAGGTCGCGAGGTGGACTTCGCCGTTTTGAAGGAAGGTAAACTGGAAGAGCTGATCGAAGTCAAGTTCGCGGATGAGAGTGTTTCGAAATCCCTTCTCTACTATGCCCAGCGCTTGAACCCCGAAAAAGCAACGCAAATCGTCGCAAACCTCAGACGACCCTATGACAAGAACGGCGTGAGAGTAACCGACCCCCTCACCTATTGCCGAGGCTTCTCCAATGTCTGATGCGGGTTTTATATGAAAGTTGACGGTTTCCAGTTCACGGTTTACGGTTGATGGAATTCATCACCCATATCCAGCAGAAGGCGCGTATGTGTCAACCGGATAAGCATGGTAGGAAGTTCCTCTTGGGCTTACAATCAAAGCCCATCCAAATTTAAAACACACAACAAAGGAGGATTGTTCACTTTTGGATTAACAATCCGAAAATGGCTCGACCACAAGATGTGGTATTTATCGCCACCACGTAGAAGGTAATTTGAACCATGCAACGACTGAG
>JBBSAR010000669.1:0-1945 GCA_038252125.1 Desulfatiglandales bacterium | reverse complement strand
GCATGAACGAGAAAAAACAACTGATCCGCAACAGCACGGCGGAGTTTCTCATTTTCACCGGTCAGGCAGGCGAAAAAAGTATTGAGGCCCGGTATGAGGACGAAACCATTTGGCTGTCCCAAAAACTTATGGCGAACTTGTTCAATGTCGGCGTCAATACGATCAATTACCACCTGAAAGAGATCTATGAAAGCGGCGAGATTCAGCCGGACGCAACTATTCGAAAATTTCGAATAGTTCAACAGGAAGGCTCCCGACAGGTTGCCCGTGAGGTCGATTTCTACAATCTGGATGCCATTATTTCCGTCGGTTACCGAGTGAATTCCATCCGGGCCACCCAATTCCGACAGTGGGCTACCAGGGTGCTGCGGGAATTTGCCGTCAAGGGCTATGTGCTGGATAAAAAGCGCATGGAAAACGGCGCCTTCCTGGGTGAAGACTACTACGAACGCCTTCTGGAAGAAATCCGGGAAATCCGGCTCAGCGAGCGTCGTTTTTACCAGAAGGTCACCGACATCTATACCACAAGCATCGATTACAACAGGGACGCTCCCACCACAAAAGCGTTTTTTGCGAAGGTACAGAACAAGCTGCATTTCGCCATCCATGGGCACACCGCGGCCGAGTTGATCATGCATAGGGCGGACAGCAGCAAAACCAACATGGGGCTGACATCTTGGGAAAAGGCGCCTGAAGGGAAAATCCTCAAATCCGATGTATCCATTGCCAAGAATTACCTGACAAAAGACGAACTGGCCTCCCTGGGCCGCGTCGTCAATGCCTATCTCGATCTGGCCGAGGATCGCGCCCGCCGGAAAATTCCCATGACTATGGAGGACTGGGCAAAACGCCTGGACTTGTTTTTGGAGTTCGATGAGCGGAATATTCTGCTCGACAAAGGCAACGTCGCGGCAGAGATCGCCAGGACCCATGCTGAAAGCGAGTTCGAGAAATACCGCATTGTTCAGGACGGGCTGTTTGAAAGCGACTTTGATAAAATGCTGAAGCAAATGAATCCCAACATGTCCGAAAATCAGAACAAATCCGTGGAATCCGCGAAAAAAGACCAGGCCCTGTCATGAGCAAAATTCAATGGGAATACGATCTGGTGGAGCGGCCCTTCTGCGAGCAGCTCCAAACCATGGACTGGTCATGGATTGAAGGGGACGTGGATGTGCCGGAACTGACGGAGAGATCCAGCTTCCGGGAGGTTATCCTGAAAGACCGACTGTCGGCGGCGCTCGCCAAAATCAACCTTCGGGATGGAAAACAATGGCTTGATGATGCACGTATTGCCAGGGCCATCCAGGATCTGGAACGGGCGCCCGGGCATCGACTGATGGAGGTCAATCAGGCCGCCACGAAACTATTGCTCAATGGGACTGTGGTAGATGGATTGCCGGATTGGCTGAACGGAAGGCCGCAACCGGTTCGATTCATCGACTTTGAGAGTCCTCTAAACAACGACTTCCTGGTAATCAACCAGTTCAAGGTGGAACTCACCAGCGGGCGTGGGCACATCATCCCCGATGCCGTTTTGTTCATCAATGGCATTCCGGTGGCGGTGGCCGAATTCAAGAGCCCTGCCATTGAAGATCCCATGAACCAGGCCGTCAACCAACTGCTCCGTTACTCCAACCAGCGCCGGGAAATTTTTCCAACCCTCTATGTGGACAATGAGGGCGTGGAGAAACTGTTTCACACCAACCAGATCCTGATTGCCGGCGACTTTTTCGAGGCAAGGGCCGCCACCGTCGGTGCGCCCCCGGAAGCCTATATGGAATGGGTGGATACCAGCCCGGTTCCCATGAGTGCGGTTGCCGAAGAGTTGGGCCTCATGTCATCGGCCGAAAAATTCAAAGATGCCGCTCGGGAGCTCCTGACCGTCGGCGCTGAGCAGTCCGAGCGTGTGGGCACACCGCTTTTTTTCCGCAAAAAGGAGCAG
>JBBSAR010000668.1:0-1971 GCA_038252125.1 Desulfatiglandales bacterium | reverse complement strand
CGGGATGAAAGTTCTTAAGGAACACAAGATGACAGATCCAAACAAGATCGCTGCCATCGGATACTGCTTCGGCGGCGGTATCGTTTTGCAGATGGCCAGGGACGGCATGGAACTCAAGGGGGTAGTCAGTTTTCACGGATCCCTGGGCACGGCCATCCCGGCCGAGAAGGGCAAGATAAAAGCGGCGGTACTGGTCTGTAATGGTGGCGCTGATACCTTCACCACCTCGGATCAGATCAAGGACTTTATGGCAGAGATGATCAAGGCCGGGGTCCTGCTGTACTTTCATTCCTATCCCGGAGCGCTCCACAATTTCACCAATCCCGATGCCGATCGCCTCGGCGCCAAATTCTCTCTGCCCTTGGCCTATAATGCCGAGGCAGACCGTAGATCCTGGCAGGATATGCAATGTTTCCTCCAGCAGATATTCGCCGAGGGGGTATGAGTTTCAAGGAATAAAGGTATCGCTCTGATGGAGGGTTGAAAAAAATGAAAAACAATATATTCAATCCTTTCCAAGACCGAAAAGCCCATGATCTACGTAACTCTCTTTCATCTGTTTTTGGCTACTGCTTGAAAAACCATGATGTTACCCCACTGGAAAATCTTGCTGAAGAACTTCTCCTGAATGAATCTTCCATGCTCTATAAATCATACATTGATGATAGGCTTAATCGATTCAAGAGATGTCTCAACATCATTGAAGAAAAAAAAATCACAAATCCCCTGGAACAGTCCTTTATTATTTGGGATGAAGAGCTTTTTTTGAATTACATGAAATTCTCGAAGAAATCTGGATGGCTGCTGAAGGGGATTATAACGCAGCTCTACAGGGTCTTATTCAAGCTGCGGGCTTTTATGTTTTAATACAACATAATAACCGCATCAAGGGAGCGACCAAAATGGCGGCAAAGGCAGTCGCTGCCCTTGAAAAGTACCACAAAACACTTAATTTTTTTCCAAACAGGGAACTGCTACTGGAAAAGCTTCGCAATCTCGATCCTGTTCCACCAAAACTGTATCAAAAATTTGAATAATAATTTTTGGCTATGTGAGTGAATTCGGTCGTGTGCAGATGAGTTGTGAACATGTAATGTTTTGATATGTATTATAATTAGTGGTATCGCTTTGTGTTGCGAAAGCAAGGTAAGGGAGCTTCTTATGAAGCTTAAAGAGAAAATATCATGGTTGATGGGTGCGTATCCAAAAAAAGTCTTTTCCCCGCAATTTGCACCAGGGCCAATCGAAGATAAAGTGGATTCCTGCCTCGGCAGACAGAAAGAATTGAGAGCACAGTAAAAAAAACTATGACAGGAGGTTCACGTATGACAACACCAATGCATTGTCCAGGCTTTGAGACCTTTAAGAATTTGGAAGTCTTCAGCTGCAAATGTCCACAATGCGGGACAAAAAAAGAAATATTCTCCGATGAGTTCAACCGTGAGCATATCTGCCGCAAATGTCGGCAACCCATTGACTTCAAACAATGCACCTGGGAGGCTGGTACTATCACCCATCCTCCACGATAGAAGCCGAAAGGCAATGGGTGTCCGTTTTGATCGGATCCCGTTGCTTTTCTCAATCCTCAATGGACAGAGAAGGCGTACCGTCTCTGACTTGTTCACCAATCTCTACCATATGTAAGGTAAAGGTTGAGGATATAGATGTTTGGGTGCTGAAAGAGGGGATGGGGCGCTACCCTTTTGAATAATGCCCCTTGTGAAGATCATGTATTTGAAAAATAAGCTAAACCAAGAGACGATATGGGCAGACTCTTATTGCTCGGCAATAGTCATGAAAGGGCTCCCCGTTTCTTTCCGATAGAACGATAAATAGCCTTCCAACGGCCTTAGTTTTAGCACATGGCCTGTCTATTCATACACCAGGACGGCAATTGACGGATTTTTTACGAGTTCGTCAATTGCCAAGGCACGCGAGCTTGGTCCGGTTAGGCGTGACCGCTTTTGATAT
>JBBSAR010000667.1:0-1988 GCA_038252125.1 Desulfatiglandales bacterium | reverse complement strand
GATTCTTGCATAGACAAAGAGATGGCCAGCCATCTATCCTGAAGATGATTTTTCATGCCTGCAAGGCACTCCCACTCCCCTGCAAGGCGCAAAAATACATTGTCCCTCATTTCTTTGAGGGATCTTTTCCGTCTTGTCAGGGAAGTATTCCGGGGAGAACGGTCTAATGACCGCGCTTGGATGCCTTCAGAGGATTAACTTTTCCTGCCTTTTTCTCTTCCACTTTGATATGGGTTGCCATGTTGCAGTTGCCCAGGCGCCATTTTGCGGTAGGATCAGGAAATACGAGGCAATATTTTCCGGAAGAATACTCTGTTGCTTTCTGGCACCCATCACATGCCTCGATGATAATGTGGCAGGTTCCGCCGTTATAGCCACAGCCGGTCTTGTTCATGAAGGAACATTCCTGTCCCTCTTTTACGCTTGCACAAATCATTTTAATCACGTCCTTTCTGAAATCTTACAGCCATTATTTTCTTTTGCAAAAAAGCCCTATTGGAAAATAGGTTCGCAGCCGCTTATGCCCGACCGGTTCTCCAATGTCAAATAATATTGACATGAAATCTTGTTTTTCAAGAAAAATCTATACGGTCCAGCGAGAAAAATAATATCCCGCCGGCTTTCCCTTCTTTCAGTCGCAAACTGGAAATCGTCAACTTTCCAGTAAGAGTTCCGGGGCCACCTGGAGCCCCAACTCTTTCAACTGCGCAGAATCCACTCTGGAGGGGGCCTCCGACAGGAGACAGGCGGCGCTCGTGGTTTTGGGAAAGGCGATAACCTCTCGTATGGATGCCGCGCCGGTCATGATGGCCACGAGGCGATCAAAGCCCAGTGCCATTCCGCCATGGGGAGGGGCGCCGTATTTCAGCGCATCCAGAAGAAAGCCGAACTTGGATTGCGCCTCCCGGGAGCCGATTCCCAAGGTGTGAAAAATTTTTTCCTGTAGATCCGTGCGGTGTATCCTTATGCTTCCTCCGCCTATCTCCGAACCGTTTAAGACCAGATCGTAGGCCCGCGCCCTGACGTTTAAAGGCTCCTTATCCAACCGGTCCAGATCCTCTTCAAAGGGCGAGGTAAACGGATGATGAACGGCCGCAAATCTCTTTGCCTCTTCGTCATACTCCAGCAGCGGAAACTCGGTGATCCAAACAAAGGCATATTCCCCGCTTCGAATGAGTTCCTGTTGTTTGGCCACCTTGAGCCTGAGTGCGCAAAGCGCTTCATTGACGATGTTCATTTGATCCGCCACAATCAGGATCAAATCGCCGGCCACGGCCCCCATCTCCTTGTTGATGCCGTTTTTGTCGTCCTCGGAAAAGAATTTGGCGATGGAGGACTGCCATTTTCCACCGTCATTAACCTTGACCCAGGCAAGCCCCTTGGCCCCTGCGTTTTGAGCTACGGAGGCAAGCTCATCCAGGGACTTCCGGGAATAGGCCTGTGCGCCCCCTTTGACGCAGAGGGCCTTCACGGACCCTCCGGTTTCAATCGCCCCTTTGAATACTTTAAAATCGGATTGCGCGGCCATTGCGGACAAATCGATCAGCTCCATGTTGAATCGCATATCCGGCCGGTCCGTCCCAAAACGGGCCATGGCCTCATGGTATGTGAGCCGGGCTATGGGCGAAGGGATCCGGACGTCCAGGATCTCTTCAAAAAGATGCCTCATCATCTCTTCAAAAACACCCATCACGTCGTTTTCCTGAACAAAAGCCATTTCCAAATCCACCTGGGTGAATTCTGGCTGACGATCGGACCGGAGATCTTCGTCTCTGAAACACCGGACAATCTGATAATAGCGATCAAAACCGGCCACCATAAGCAGCTGTTTGAAGAGCTGGGGAGACTGCGGCAAGGCGTAAAACATCCCCCGGTTGACACGGCTCGGAACGAGATAATCCCGCGCCCCTTCCGGAGTGCTTTTGGTGAGAATCGGGGTTTCCACCTCCATGAAACCGAGACGGTCCAGAAAGGTCCTGATGCAGGCT
>JBBSAR010000666.1:0-1990 GCA_038252125.1 Desulfatiglandales bacterium | reverse complement strand
CCGCAGAAAATTTACTACCACGTTAAAGCCCTGGAAAAAGCTGGCTTGATCGAAAAAGTAGAAGAACGCCGCGTGCGTGGTGTTGTCGAAGGCTACTATCAGGCCAAAGCCCGCTCTTACTGGCTTGCCCCGCATCTGGTCGGGCAAATTGGCGGAGGCCGCGCCGCCCAGGATCAAACCAGCCTGCGTTTTCTGCTCAACCTCGCCGAAGAAATCCATGACGACATTGGACGGCTCGGCCAGCAATCCGAGGCCGGGTCGAATGTGCCGTCGCTGGGTCTCTCCGCGCATATTTACTTGCCAGATGGAGAACGCCGCGCCGCATTTCTGACCGATGTGCAGGATGTTTTCCAGGGATTAGCTACCAAATACGGTATCCCGCCTGATGAGATGGATGCCGATTTGATTGGCAAAGCCTTCCGGCTGATTTTGGCTTGTTACCCGAAGGACTAATTCGACCTGTTGACCGCTAACGAAGGAGATCAATATGACCGAGCTTTTGCACGTCCAGATTGCTTTGAAAGCCGAACCAGAGGCCATCTATAAAGCCTTGACCGATAATTTAGCTGACTGGTTCGCAGAACACTCAGATGTATCCACAGCCGAAAAACGTTATGATTTCTGGGGACGTTTTACCCCAGGCACGCCGACCCGCGAGGAAGGCCGCCATCCCCTGCTGTCCTATGAAGCGGGAAAAAAGCTTAATTTTGAATGGCGTTCCCATAAGTTCGATAGCACCGTAGACATCCAGATCATCCCGCGCGAGGGTGGAAACACGGTTGTCGTCCAGCAGGGAAATCCCAACAATCCGAGCCTCGACATCGGCGTTTCAACCGATGAAGATTTCTGGTTTCTCTCCCTCGAAAATCTGCGCCGCCACCTGGATGGCAAAGCACCTGTGCGCTGCGATTACACTCGCTCGATGCTGGGCGATATTCAGCACACGATTGAAATTGATGCCCCGCCGGGAACGGTGTTCGATGTGTTGATTAAACCGGAACAACTTGATCGCTGGATTGCCAGCCATGCAACCGTCGAAGCACATGTAGGTGGTCAGTACGACCTCGGCTGGGGGCAAGCCGAAAAAATTCTGGAACTCCTACCAGATAAAAAACTGAGCCTGGAAGGGGATTATGGCGATCTCAAAACCGTGCTGACGTGGACTTTAGAAGGGTCAGGCGGCAAGACACGTCTCACAATGGTACACAGCGGTTTCGCGCCGGATCAGGATACGGGCGGCCTGAAAACCGGTTGGTTGAACTTCATGAGTTGGGTGAAGTCGATCAGTGAGTACGGGGATGATTGGCAACCCGCCATTAAACGCATACAACCGGAGATGGCGTCTTACTATCCGGCCTCGTTCAATATCGCTCAAGCCGACCTCGTGACCCTCTAAAGGAGCGCCATCTTGGCAAAACGTTCGATTGTTCATATCGAAATTCCCGCAGCGGATCCGTTATCCAAAGGATTTTTCCCTGATGCCCCAATTGAACAATTACCATCAGTTTGACGGCCTCCACTGGGAAACTGGAACGGTGCGCAATGCGCTCGATTATCAGGGTGTCAAAGCGCCGCATACGGGTAAACCCTTGAGCGAGGCGCTGCTGTTCGGGATCAGCGGCGGGGTCATTGCCGGATACTTCACATTCGAGTACAAGGGCTTCGATCCCTGGTTGCATTTTTTGACGCGCAACACCCTTGATCCGATGCCCACACTGCGGGATCGGCTGGTAATCGCGGCGCAGGTGAAGCAAACCGATAATCCCGAAAAAGGGCTGAAAAATCTGACCGATGCCCTGGACACAGGCAAACCTGCGCTCGTGTGGGCCGATATGTTTAGTCTGCCCTACAACAACCTGCAAAGTGGAAATGATCTGTGGGCGATGTTCCCAGTATTGGTCTATGGGCATGATGGCGAGACGATTTACATCGCAGACCGCGCCAAAGCTCCGCTGACGGTTGAGACTGGCCTGTTTGCAAATGCCAGAGT
>JBBSAR010000665.1:0-2008 GCA_038252125.1 Desulfatiglandales bacterium | reverse complement strand
TCCTGCGCGGAGCCCTGGGGTTCTTGGGCAGGCGGCTTGGCGGCGTTGGGGAAACTCCTTGCCATTGTTCCTGGAACATCTCCCCTGTCCATTATCGTGGTCCAGCACCTTCATCCTTCTGAAAGTGGGTATCTTCCGGTATTTTTGGGCAGGATATGCCCCCTCCCGGTCCTGGAGGCGGAAGACAAGATGCAGATCCTGAAAGGCCGGGTGTACATTGCACCGGCCAATTACCATCTCCTGGTGGAGAGAGATGAAAGCTTTTCCCTGTCCATTGATGCAAGGGTCCATTATTCAAGACCCTCCATCGATGTGCTCTTTGAGACTGCGGCACGGGTGTGGGAAGAAGGGCTAATCGGCGTCATTCTGACAGGCGCCAATCAAGATGGAACCAATGGTCTCCGAAAGATCAAGGAATGCGGCGGAATGACCATCGCCCAGGACCCGGAAACAGCGGAAACCCCTTTCATGCCGGCGTCTGCCATCGATGCGGGCGTGGTGGACCAGGTCATGACACTGGAAGAGATGGGGGCGTTTTTATCGAATATTTGCGATTGAATTTTCGGATTTCGGATCTATGAACTGAAGGGTGAAAAAAGCCAGGGAGCTTGGGGAAGATGATGGCGATGGCTGATCAACAATCAGTAGCGAACAATTCAGGGGTGGCGCAGAAAGTCCTTATCGTGGACGACAGGCCCGAAAACCTCCTTGCCCTGGCAAAAGTTTTAAGGGAAACCAAAGCTGAAATCATTCGAGCGGCCAGCGGCAATGAGGCACTGAGGGCCACGTTGCACCACGATTTTGCCCTGGCCATCCTGGATGTCCAGATGCCGGAGATGGACGGTTATGAGTTGGCCGAGTACCTGAGAGGGGATGAAAAGACAAGGCATCTCCCCATCATCTTTCTGACCGCCGTTTATTCGGACGAACATCACGTCTTCAAAGGGTATTCTGCGGGGGCCGTAGACTTTGTGACCAAGCCTTACAGGTCCGAGATCCTGCTTGCCAAGGTCAGGGTATTCCTGGAGTTAGACCGGCAAAAGCGTGAACTGGTTGAGAAGGTGGAGGTGGAAAAGGCCAAGAGCTATCTGGAAAATATCCTCCTCTCCATGGTCGATTCGGTCATGGTCGTCTCCGGAGATGGCGTGATCCAAACAGTGAACGATGCTCTCGTTTCCCTGTCGGGATATGAGTACGACGAGATCACGGGAATGCCCCTGGAGAGGCTCTTTGAGCACTCTCTATCGGCAACCCTGCTGCCCACCCCTTTGCACGGATCTCCCCAACAAGAAATCAAAGGCCTGATGTACCAGAACAGGGAGGTTCGGCTTCTGACAAGAGACGGAAGGCTGATTCCAATGGAGGTATCCGCCTCAGTTTTTCATGACAGAAAGGACGCTTCCTCCGGCGCCATCCTTGTAGCGCGGGACATTCGAAGCAACTTGAAGGCCCGGGAGGCCTTGAAAAGCAGCGAAGAAAAGTATCGAAACCTCTATGAGTCGAGCCGGGACGGGATTGCCTTTTTCCACATGAATGGACAGCTTCTGGATGCCAATCAGGCCTTTTTGGATATGATAGGGTATGAAAAAGAGGAATTCTCGGGGCTTAACTATGCAGATATCACACCCGAAAAGTGGCACGTCATGGAAGCCGAAATCCTTCGGAACCAGATCCTGCCGAGAGGGTACTCGGATGAATACGAAAAGGAGTATATCCGCAAAGACGGTTCCCCGTTTTTAGCGGCCATCAGGGTATGGCTCACAAAGGACGAAAAGGGGAATCCAAGTGGAATGTGGGCGCTCATCAGAAACACGACCTGCCAGAGACTCGAGGAACAGAACCGGATCATTACGGAAAAGATGACGGCGCTGGGGATGATGGCAGGAGGCATGGCCCATGAATTGAACAATCCCATGATGGGGATACAAGGTTTTGTGACGTACTGTCTTAATCATACGGAACCGGAAGACAAGCGGCACGGAATTTTAGCAGACGCCGTGCGTGAGAC
>JBBSAR010000664.1:0-2019 GCA_038252125.1 Desulfatiglandales bacterium | reverse complement strand
GGGTGACCTTGTGGAAAAGACTCAACGCGCTGGATATCCAGGTAGACAGGGAGATTCGCGGCTGAGTGATTTCTCCATGGCGATGAATACGTGACCGATGAGCCATTGTTTTTGAATAAGATACGCTTATTCAAAAAATGCCTGATTGTATCTGATTTTGGCCTTGTCAAACTCTTCATAAATGATCGCGGCCCTTCGGTTGGCAAGATCTCTGGCAGCCCGGATATCGCCTTCGGCATCAGCCAGGGCACAGCAGGAAAGACATTTCTGGCAAACATGCTCCTCCCCTGAATGGGCGACAGCGAAATTGGCCGAAAAAAACAAGCGCTTTTGTTTATGATTTTCAAAGTTTTCTACAGCCGCAAAATTTTCCAGATCGATATGGATGGAGGGGTCGGCGCCTTCCCTTGCCATCTGAATGTAGTCATCCAGGATCATGGTTGGGATGAACTGGTCCCTTTTTTCCTCGAATTTCGAGAGCATTCCTTCCAGGGTGAACATCTTTTCGTCCAAATGGATTCCGGCCTTTGCCAAAGCCGCAAAATCCCTCTGAAGATAACGATTGGCAATCATCACCGCCTGTGATACGTGGGGACAGAGGTTATGGGTGCAACCCCGCGAGTAACACTTCTTGAAGGAATACTCCTTTCCATCAATCGTGCCGGAAAAACGGCAAAAAAACAGAAATGCCTGAAAGGGGTGCTCCTCGTGATCAAGTTCCACCTCGTTAATTTCAAAGGCATTATCCGCGGAAACCTCATGACCCGTTTTTTTCAGCGAAACCAGGTCCATAATGCGCATCGGGGGATTGTGACTGATATGCTCTTCCATTTTGCCGCCTCCGTTCTCTTCATTTTCTGAAACCTGTCTTGTTTTCTTCTTCCTTTCCCGAAACGTTTCGTAAACGAAGGTCGGATACAAGGGCCGCCTTTTGTCGAATCAGGAAACAGCAAGAGATCATGCAATAATAACGCCAAAGAAAATTCTGAAACGGATAGAAAAATTACGAATGGTATATAACTCGTTTAAATATTAATAAGAATAGGATGTATGCGTGATGAGGGAAGAGGTTGAAACGGGGGATGGCATGCTTTTAAAATCGTGGGGGATTAACAGGTGTTCAATAGACATGGATAGACAGGACGAAGGGGATGAAGGACTTATCCTGTTTATCCATTATTCCTATACGGTTCAAAGTGCGGGCGGGGAATCGAAAACGATTGCCCCGCCCGGCAAGGCGTGTGACGGACCGCAAGACCGGTGTATCAGCTTGGTTTTTTTGTCGGCGGCTTTTCGGTATTATAGACGATTGATGCCTTGGTTTTTAGACCATCAATATAGGCCTTTACCGCCTCCTGCTTCTTCTGGCCTAACAGGTACTCTGAAATGGAGGCCTTCGCTTCAGGAAAGGGGGTAACCGTTTCCGGATTGTGTTTCAACACTTCAATAATATGGTATCCGAACATAGTTTCCACCACCGGCCCTATCTCCCCTGGCTTCTGGCTGAAGGCCGCATCCTCAAAAGGTTTCACGGTCTGCCCTTTTACTATCTTTCCAAGCATGCCGCCTTTGGATTTGCTGGGATCATCCGATACCGATGCGGCAACTTCTTCAAAATTGGCTCCTTTTTTATCGATCAACTGCTGCCGTATTTCTTCAGCCCGTTTCTTCTTTTCGGCCTTCACCTTATCGTCATCTTCTTTTTTCACGGAAATCAGAATATGCCTTACTTCCACACTTTCAGGAACCTTGAATCTATCCGGGTTTTCTTTGTAAAAAGTCATCAATTCCTCATCGGTAGGTGGGGTGAGACCCGCAAACTGCTCTTCCAAGAGTTTCCTGATCCGCAGATCCTGGGCCAGCAGCTTTCGAAGTGTTGCTTCAGTCAACCCTTTTGTCTTGAGATACTGTTGAAAATCCACATCCGCGGGCGCTGATTTCTTGATTTTTGTCAGCGCGTCATCAACTTCCTTATCGCTTACGGTAATTCCCTGTTTTTTGACGGCATCCTTCAGGAGG
>JBBSAR010000663.1:0-2041 GCA_038252125.1 Desulfatiglandales bacterium | reverse complement strand
GGGGCCGAACTGGTGCTTACTCCCGAAAAAGACAGCATTATGGGGGCGGTAAAAGAGGTTCGACGGATGGCGGCGGAAGATCCCGGGATCTTTGTCCCCCAGCAGTTTGAAAACCCGGACAATCCCAGGGTTCATTACGAAGGGACCGCCCGTGAACTGTGGGAACAGATGGGCGGAGATATCGCCTGTTTCATCGCCGGCGTCGGAAGCGGGGGAACCCTTCAGGGAGTGGGCAGTTTTCTCAAAGAGCACAACCCGAATATAAGAATTGTGGCTGTGGAACCCAAGAATGTTTCCGCGCTCCTGGGGCATGAACCGGGTCTCCACCAGATCCAGGGGATCGGGGATGGTTTTGTCCCCGATGTTCTCGATAAATCCCTTGTGGATGAGGTGATTGAGGTGACCGATGAGGACGCTATCGAGACTACAAGGGAGCTGGGCAGGGAGCTGGGGCTGCTTGTGGGCATTTCGTCCGGGGCGAATGTATGGGGCGCCAGACAGATGGCCCGAAAACTCTCCGGAAAGATCACGACGGTATTGCCCGATCGGGCTGAAAGATATTTCAGCACCGCGCTGATGTGAAGTTCATATCTGTTTACACGATACCGCCTCTTCGATATCTTCCTGCGTGATTCCCAGGATATGAAAAATGTGTGTGAAACGGGCATGCCCCAGGGAGACATTGGCGATCCGGTCCAATCCTTTTTTGGCATTGTAGGCGATTCCGAGACCGGCCTGGCCCAACATGAGCGCGTCGTTCGACCCATCGCCCACCACCACGACCTGGTCCATGGGGATCCCCAGGTCGCATGCCGTCTGGCTGACAATTCGGGCCTTTTCCCCAGCATCGATAATCTTGCCTTCAACTTTACCGGTCAAGACACCCTGCTTGATTTCCAGCCTGTTGGCACGGGCAAAATCGAAACCGAGTTTTTCTTTCAGATAATCGGCAAAATAGTCAAACCCCCCGGTCACAATACCCAGTTTGAATCCCAGCCATTTCAATGAAGTCACCAGTTCCTCCACGCCTTCGGAGAGCCGGATGCCGTCTCTTACCGCCTCCAGGTCGCTCAGGCCCAGCCCCTTGAGCAGGGCCACCCGCTGAATGAGGGATTCCGCAAAATCAAAGTCACCCCGCATGGCCTTTTCCGTCAGTCGGGCCACTTCTCTTTTCACGCCTGCCCGGTCGGCCAGTTCATCGATTATTTCCATGTCCACCAGGGTGCTGTCCATATCAAAAAAAATCAGGCGTTTGTTTTTTCTGTAGGCGTCCTGCTTCTGAAACCCCAGATCCGCATTCAAATCGCGGCTTGTGGACATGATTCGGTGTTTCAACTGCGTCAGGTCAGGTACATGTTCCACATCGAGAATCATCTCAATGGATCTGCCGCCATGATGGGTCGCGCTGGAGATGGTTTCTATATTGACCCGCTCATCGGCCAGAATCTTAGAGATCTCCGCGAGGGATTTGGTATCTCCGAAAAAATGGAGAACAAAGGGGCTTTGCCGACGGGACCTCTCTGCTTCCCGTGGCTGAAGAAGCTGAAAATTCAGGGTGAGGCGGAGCTGATTTGCCTCGAAAAGAAGATCCTTCATAACGCTGTCCGCGGCATTTTCTTCCCGGCCGAGATCAAGAACGAAATACAGCCCCAGCATCTTCTGCAGTGCCGTCTGGCCCACATCCACGATTTCGACCTGATTCCTTACCAGTACGTTGAGAAACGTCGACATGATGCCTGGTCGATCCTCTCCTGAGATGGTTGTCAGGAGCAACCGCTTTTCCTGTGGCATAATCTATCCATCCTGTTGGGTTAAAGGTTTTTTTCTCACTATAACAGGTTTTAACGGAGTTAGTCTATTCTGATTATGTTGGGACAGTAACTCTCATTATCTATTCCAAGTAATCTTCACGAAAAAGCGCTATTCCATGTTATCAGGCTTTTCGTATCTTCAGATAGGTCAGCGCGGAAGCGATCACCATCGGCAAGACCCCAAAGGCGATCAAGACCACGTGTGAGGGCATACTCCACCATTCCAGCAG
>JBBSAR010000662.1:0-2056 GCA_038252125.1 Desulfatiglandales bacterium | reverse complement strand
TGCTTGAAAAATCAGTACTGGCGCTGGGTAGGAGCAAGCTATCCTATTGATCTTAAAAGGTTATCATTCCAGAAATAGAGATTTTCAAGGCTTAAACCAGCATTTTCAGGGCGAAAAACAGTCTTATAAACGCCGCCCGATTCTCGGAGTTCATAGGCTCCATTATTTTCTGACACCTTCCGACCTTTTGCTCTTATATGAAGCTGCTCCATCCATCGTCGCCTGTTTCCCGCAAACTTCAGGAGAAACTCCCTTTTGTGCCATCAATGGGTGACCTGCCAGATATGACCGGGAATATAGTGCCTGTTGGCTCTTGGCATCGCATTAAACCGCTGCTGCTATTAGAAAGCCGATTCTTGCCTGAAAATGGGGGTTATAGGGGTCAAAATCCCCAACAAATATGAAGCTTTTATTTGTATCATCAATAACTTGGCTTGGTCAGACCCCAGACGCCCCCTTCTGTCTTCTTAAAGGCTGGGAGCGGAACTCAACCTTCTCGGATATCGAGCTTCCAGATGAACTCTTCAGTGCATGGACGTCCAATCTCTTGAGTGTATCTGGAAATTTCCACCTCGTTGCCATCGAATCCAAGATCCCAGGCTATCCTTTCTTCGATCCATTTCAATGAATCCTCATCCCACACGGGCCAATTCTTGCTCTGAGTCTCGATCCCAAGATATACCGTTCGGCTACTACTATGCCAAACTTGGAACAGGTTGTCATTCAGATCGTACTTCCGATCCCGAGACTCTTCGATGAGGAACATTTCTTCGTCATAAATGTATAATGTGCTCCGAGGAGGCCAGTCAGTTGTTTTGGGTGTGCGGGTTGGCAAGTATTATCCTTTTCTTGAATGGACCTGATATTACACTTTATTGGTTTTCATCGATACCCCTTATCGCAGATCAACCGTGTTTTAAGGGATGATCCTGAGTGCGGCCGTAATACGGGCTTTCTTCGGCCACAATAGATGTCCCATACCGGCTGGCCATCATTTCAGCCTCTGCTCGGATTGCTTCCCTCAAAGATCCCGGTTGGAGAACTTCTGCCCTGGATCCCCAGGTCATGATCCAGAACCGGATTTCATCGGTCCCGGCGACTTCCGCTTCAAAGATGATGGAACCGTCACCCTGCGAGTGGATTTGTTGGGACTCATGCCAGGTCTTTTCCTTTATGTAACCGGCCACATCGGGATGAAACCATATCTTTATATGGACAGGCGCCCCTTGATACACCCCGAAGCTTGAGCCGGTGAAATTTTCCAGACTGAAATCCTCGGGCACTTCAAAAGTTTCTTTTGTCTGGTGGAGCATCTTGATCCGGTCCAGGGCGAAGATCCTTACCTCGTTTCACATATGGCAAAGACCGATCAGGTAAAAGGTTCCGTTGAAAAACCAGATCCGGTAGGGATTTACTTTTCGCCGGGATTCTTTTCTGCGGCTCATGGTGAAATAGACAATCTCTATCGCTTTCCGGTTGACGGCCGCATCATGGACCTGTTTCAGGATCTCCTTGAATTTGCCGTAGTCCTTGTAAGGCTTCATGCCAAGGTCAGCAATTCCCGCTCATGACATTACCGAATTCATTTTTCAACATTTATGAAAAACGAGCGATGTCATCAGAAGATGTTGCTGAAAATTATTCGAAATTCTTTATTCGGCCAATAAGTTTTTGAATGAGCGGAGGCCGAAATCAAGACATAAGACCAAGCCCATATGATTTACAGCGCAGGTGTCCCTTATTGGCAAATGCCAATTTTCTTAGACTCGACTCTTTTTGTATATTTGGACCGTGCATATTGTTGAATTCACGCGCTATCATATAAAATGATCGGAGGTTGGAATTTTATCCCGAAGATGAGGGCTTCGTAAAGCATTCTCATCGATTTGAAAGCAAAATCCCTAAACAAGGATCGCATACGATCCCACAGCTCTCTTTTGCTGCCCATTTTATGCCATGTGGCTCGGAATAACGGACAACAGAGCTGCTGTGTTTGGTCAACTAAGAAAGCCAACATCATGAGCATCACAAAAACTACACTGAGATTCTTCTTCCC
>JBBSAR010000661.1:0-2056 GCA_038252125.1 Desulfatiglandales bacterium | reverse complement strand
CTACCTCGAACCATTTACCATCGTCCGAGACAAAGTCAAGCCGGTTCGGGAGAAGGTGAATAGAAAATCGAACAAGGAAAACTGGTGGATATATGCGGAAAATCGGCCGGGACTTTACAGAGGATTGAAAAATATCGCTTACTGCTTCCTGATTGCCCGAACGACCAAACACCTCAGCTTTTCAAGAAGTCCTGTCGATAGAATTTTTACGGATGCCCTCTTCGTCTACGTCAATGATCGCTTTTGTCGCTTTGCAGTTCTCCAGTCAAATCTCCACAACGAGTGGGCGCGCAAGTACAGCGGCGCTCTGAAACAAGATTTGCGCTACAGTCCCTCGAATTGTTTTGTCACTTTCCCATTTCCGCAGAACCTACCCACGGAAACAGAGGAGGCCCTCGAACGACTCGGTAAAACATACCATGAATTCCGCCGGAACCTCATGGCGGAGACACGACTGGGCCTGACCAAGATCTACAACCAGATCCACAATCCCGACCTCCGCGAGCTGACCGACGAGGACATGGCAAAAATTCCGGGTCTGAATGCGGCCCAATTTCAGAAGCAATACGGCAAAGAAACGGTTTTTCTCTGGAATCACCTGGAAAAGACCGATAGCGCCTGCGGTTTTAGCGAAGCCGTTCGCGGAATATTCCATCTACGAGACCTTCACCGGGAGATGGATGAGGCCGTTCTGAGGGCGTATGGGTGGCACGAGGAAGCCGGAGATAAACCTCCCGTCCATCTTGCCCATGATTTCTATGAAATGGAATATCTTCCGGAAAACGATCGCATCCGGTACACCACCAGCCCTGCGTCCCGAAAAGAAATTTTGGGGCGCCTCCTTCTCCTCAATCACGAAATTTACCAGGACGAGGTGAAAAGGGGGCTTCACGAGAAAAAAAGTGCAGCCGGGCGGGAAACAAGGAAAAAGGTATCCGACAAGGACCAGCTGGGACTTTATGTGTAGGAGGACCATTATTTGGATCAGGAACGCGACCTTCAGTGGAAATATCCCCAGGCGCTGAACACCTTGCTCACGAGAAGCACGAAATTGGTTGGCGCCGGACTGTATTGGCTGAACGTCCTTGCAGGTGACGAAAAGGCTCTTCGCTTTTCCCAATGGGCCAGGCTCATGATAAAGGCCAGTGGAAAGGAGGAAACGCTCACTTCACAAAAACTGGAGTGGCTTTGGAAGTCTGTAACGTCCGACCCTGACCTGGACAGGTTTTTCGGAGACAGGATCGTCTCTCTGGAGGAAGAGTGGAAACAAATGGAGACGGTTGAGTGCTTGCCTGCCGGCAGCCGTTTCGGGATATTTTTCAAGGACCTGAAATCCTATGGACATCCGGTTCTTCCCCTGCGGTTGGATCTAATTCCTGATGCAGAAGCGGAAATCTTCGAGCCGCTTCATATGCGACCAGGCAAGGCCCGAAGATTGGAGTGCTGCGACGTCCCGACCCGCCTGCATATTTCTGTCAAAAACCCCGGCAACGTCGATGCCGAAGCAGCCGCGCTCAAAGTAGACCGCACCGATGTGGAAATCAAGGGCGAGTCCATTATCGTGAATGTTAAGAGCCTGAACCATGCCTATACCAAAGCCAGCCTTCGTCTCCAGCCCAGCCGCCGAAGTCCCGGCGGGCGGGTATACGATCACGTAGCCATGAGGATGGAACGCGGTTTCAAGGCATTGGAAACCGTTCGTGCCAAGCACGAAAAAAATCTGTGGTTGCAATTGATATCTACTCAATAGCCTTGAGAGACACCTCTGTTACTTCAAAAACCACTAACATGTTGGCATATCAAGCGATTCCATTTCCGACGCTCAGGCAGTATGAGGGGGATATCTGGCATGACAAAAACGGCCACATTGTATTTGCACGCAACAAGAGGCTTATGGGCGTGGGGTTCTCGCGGGCGGAATGGGAGGAGATTCGGGGGATGGCATCAGGCACGGTGGAGCGGACTATTGTGGATGACACCCTGCCGGGCGGTCCCCGGGAACGGACCATCGTCTATGAAGCCCCCTTTGACCGCTGCGACCGCGAAGCCGACTACG
>JBBSAR010000660.1:0-2079 GCA_038252125.1 Desulfatiglandales bacterium | reverse complement strand
GCATTGGTCACACAGACCTACAGGAACATTTTCAATGACAAACAGCTCTTTGCCCCAGCGATAGTCCATGGTGACCCGAGCCTTTCTCACGCTTCCCTTGCAAAAATAACATTTAGATACCATTGCACCTACCTCACTTTCTTGTCCGTAGATCCGCCTCCCATTCGTCCTCATCAGGTTCATATGCGGTGATAATCAATAGCTCATCATTCTTTAGATTTCCGCAAACGACATGTAACACTCTTCCCTCAGTGGAATAACCTAAAATCAGACAGCTCGCACCCCGCGGATCATCCGGGTAAGGCTCAATAATTGTGCCATTCAGGATAGTGTCTTCGATTTCCTGTATCCCAATCCTCCGAAGTCGCAACTTCTCCGTATGTGTAAAAGAAATCGTGTATTTTCAACACGATATTTGTTGCTGCATGAAATCAAGACTTCTTGAGTCCTCATCTCCCATCACCTAACCCTACAACGACAGTTACTGGTGACGCCAAATTTTATATTCTGTCATGCCGGACTTGATCCGGCATCCAGTAGTCCAACTATGACCATGGAGCCAAAATAGCCGTCTTCAGGATCACTCTGACTGGATTCCGGCTTTCGCCGGAATGACAGAGTGATAAGTGTCGTTGTAGGGCTAATTACTCCGAATAAGCGATAACCAACGAGGGTTTTCACGCTATCAAGCCCATTGTACCGACCTTGTCCCGCCCGGTCAATGGACCGAAAACGACCTCCAAGCTTTGTGAATAGAATGTCGAAAAGCTGAATTCCCGAAAATAGCCCGCCAGGAAAGACGACAGGAAAACTTTGAACCGAAATGGGTACCCGCTATGTGCACGCCACAGGCGACTGTTTCGTGAAACGATGGATCATTTTTCATTTCGATCTGAAATGGAAAATGCCAACCAAAGCATCCTCAAAATCAGACAAATCCTGTCTAAAAAAGAACCTCTGCGCCTCTGTTTACCCCGTGCAATTTTGCAGAACCCATTGCTCTGGAGTAGCTCCGGGAGATGGTACTGGGGCGCCTGGGGCGCCTTTGCCTGCCTTGTGAAACTTTTATTGCAGTTGTTTCACTGGCCGCGAGAACCTAAAATAAGTTTACAAAATTACCAACGTCCCCCATTCCCCGAATTTGGATCCCCATAGCTTCCTTCTTATGCCAGAATCTCTTATCCTCTAATGTTTTTACCCTCTACTCTCTGCGCTCTGATTTTGCTATTTTCCCTCTTCCCGCCATGCGCCATGCGCTCTGCGCTCTGCGCTCTGCTCTTTCCCCTTAAAGTACCGCGCAAGTTCTGTAAGCAAAAAGTTGCAGTGATCCATGCCGATCAGTGCGGTCATTGCTCTTGCTTCCGCCAGATGTCTCGATCGACCGGCGCTTGTCATTTCCCAGGGTGACACCTGGTAAGCCTGACCCCATGACCCTCCGGCACTATGCCAGAGCGGCCTGCACCTAATCATTGAATTCTTCCAATGAACCGGCATTCAGGGCCTTTTTAAATAAGGACTTGAGCACATCAGAATCCGTTATCGCTCTCAGCCTGCTCCTAAGCGTCTGCGAAACCGTTTCAAAACGGTCTTCCAGGACTTCTATCAAGGCCGCCCTTGAAGTCTCCAAAATACCCTGCTGGATGCCCTGCTGGATGCCCTGCTGGATGCCCTGCTGGATGCCCCGTTCAATCCATTGTTCAGCCACAGTAGGCATAATATCACCTCCCTTTTCTCTCAAAATTTCCTTGAGCCCACGTTCAATTTCAAGGTAACCGCACCCCGCATCTCTTCATCGCTGTATTGCGTAAGGTCACAGAGCAGGTATCTGAAATCCGGTAGATATACTCGCAGCTCTTCAGGAAGGTCAAAAAAGAGCAACCACATCAGAAGGCAGGTAGTGAATCATAAAATCTCGAGCAACCTCTTCCCGTGAAAGCACCTCTTTAAAAAATCCGTCATGTGGATTCGTGATATCAGCCATAAACACTACCTTCCATCTTTAAATTCAGAATACCCCCTCAACAGGCAACAATTCCGAGTCTACCCCAAAACTCGCATTCTTTCAAGCCCCGCAAACTG
>JBBSAR010000659.1:0-2100 GCA_038252125.1 Desulfatiglandales bacterium | reverse complement strand
TGCCTTATTCAAATTTGTATCCCAGTAGAAAGATTTCTATCTCCTCATCGTTTGAGGAAGAACAACGACAATGGCTGCTTGACCGCAATCTATAAATGGGAGGAAGGCTGGGTGGTGGGTGTTTTGGTTCAGCGTGAATTGGAGTAATCCGATTTCAAAATAAGCTCTCTTTCAAGAGAAATAAGGTGCGCTTCGCGCGAACAAATCAAATGGGTTTTTTGAGGCATGGCAGGAAAGCTTGAATAATTGTTAGGGCGAGGGAAGCAGCCCGAAAGCCACTTCCCTCTGGAGCATTATTCAATGCTACCTGTGCGTCCGGCTATCCCTCGGCAGGTTGCTCCCCAGCAGAGCCTGCCTCCGTTTCACCGGATATTGCCTTTTAACTCTTTTGATCTTTATAGTCAAGACGTGGCTTTTGAAATTCAAGAAGCCGCATAACCTATCGTTCTTTGACAATTTTTTGCTGCCTTACGTCTTTGTTTCCTGTCCTGACGGGCCTGGTTCAGTTTTTCATCTCTGTGTTTGAATATGTCCTTCTCGTTCCCCATCATTTTGTCGTACGGTGCGACGTAGCCGATGGCACTATGAAGCCGGGTGTTGTTGTAATATTCGACAAAGTATTCCACAATCTCCCGAGCGTCTTCAAGTGAAAGCGGGCATTTAGGCCGAATGCAGTCACCTTTCAGGGTCCGATGCCAGCGTTCAATCTTTCCGTTACTCTGCGGATAATAAGGAGATGTCCTGACATGGGTCATTCCGTTGATCCGGATAAACTCTTTAAAGTCTTTGGCAATAAACTGAGGCCCATTGTCCGAAATAATCCGGGGATGCGCTTCGGGAAACTTTTCCCTGGCTCGCTGGAGGATAATTTCAACATCACCTTCTGTCATCGACTCTCGGATCTCCCAATGAACGATATACCGACTGTAACCATCAAGAACACCACACAGATAATAGAACGTTCCCTTGATATTCAGATATGACACATCAATGTGCCAGTGCTCATGGGGCTGTGAAGGTCCTTTAAATCCTTGCCCTTTTGATGACGGCTTCCGGTTCCAACGTTGTAAAAGCCCCTCATTTTTAAGCACTCGATAGACGCTGCTAGGGCTTACGGCAACCACATCCTGATCGAGCATCATAAAGGCCAGTCTTCGATATCCTTCAGCACGATTTTGGCAAAAAAACTCAATGATCTTTTCCTTCTCCCATGGTTCAAGCCAAAAATCCCTTGGAATCCAGCTGTTATGCTCGTTGACTTTGCCGTATCGTCGCTTCCAATCATAAAACTTGCTGGGCGCAATCCCGAGCCATTTAATGAACATAATTCCCGCAATATCCGTCTTGGGTGACCAGGCATTTACAAAATCAATGATCGAATCCCTGGTGTCATGGGGAACCCAGATATCTTTCAGATTCCCCCAAGACTTTTTTTTAAAGACACGTGTTCCTCCATCAGTTCGGACAACACGTCGTTCTTTTTTGAAATCTTCGCCTCAAGACCAGCTACTTTTTTCTCAAGCCGAGCTTTTTCAGAATCTTTTTCAGTTTCAAAGGCTTTGGCGCCATTTTCAAAAAAGGCCTTTTGCCATCGATGAAAGACGGTGGGGTGTAATCCATGTTGGTCGCACAAATCAGATAGAGGAACTTTATCCACAAGATGCTTCTTGATGATTTGGACTTTTTGTTCTGCGGTGTACTTTTTTCGTTTCTGGGCCATGAGTCTTCCTCCTTTGCCTTAAACTAATGCATGTCGAGGAAAACTCCAATTTCGTCTGAGGCAAAACAATCCCGCTTATTGGCTGTTTAATCTGATTATGTCCATGGGAGCCGATTTTTGCGCCCGAGTATCCGCAACAAAATGGAAAATCATACGCAAGTTTGTCAATTCCGGAAAACAGGAAGCGATTATCTCCCTGCCTGTTTCTACCTCATCAATCGAAAAATGCAAAGAACTGGGCCTTGAAATCAGCTCACTGAAATTGAGGCTGATCCGGGTTGAATTGGATACCGGCGAGACAGAAGTGCTCATCACCTCCCTTATCGATAAAAAGGCCTTGCCTTGCGAGCTTTTTCGTGAACTATATCACCTCCGGTGGC
>JBBSAR010000658.1:0-2111 GCA_038252125.1 Desulfatiglandales bacterium | reverse complement strand
CGTGCCTTCGTTGTGAATCCGAACGCACCAGAGAAATACTTCCTCCAATACCAAAATGCGGTTGACGCCAATCCATGGCCAACAGCTAAGAGCTAACAGCTAAGAGCTCAATCCACCAGTGTCAATGCCTCCGGATCACACCATTTCACACACTGGGGATCCGGCGGGTCTCCGCAGAAATCACACTTGAGGGGGATCCCCGTATCCGGTTCCCTGAAGGCGGTTTTGGCCGGACAGGAAGCCCTGCAAACCACGCACCCATCCACCTCCAAACCGTTGATCACGACGTTCTCCTTGGAATTACATGCCGCTTCCGTGTAAGGGCCGGCGATGACCGGAAAACAGACTTCTTCAGCCACAAACACACGAATGCGGGCTCTCTGAGGATTTACCGAATTCGTGTGTTCCAGAGAACAGGCCACCTGGCACAGGCGGCATCCGGTACACTTGCTGTAATCGATCTTGATTCTCATCAGTTGTCCGCGCCTCCCCCCGAAATTCCCAGTTCCGCCAGCTTGTCCGGGCCGGGAATGCCCTCTTCATTCCATCCTCGAAGGCGATAGTACTCGGGCAGCATGCGATCCATGTGCACCACCTGCCCCTTCACCCGCGGTTCGTGGGTCATTCTCTTGGGCAGTGCATCATCTTTGCAGGTGAGTCCCGCCTTCAAGTTGAATAGACGTTCCATGTTCCAGATTTTTTCCCCGATGCGGGCCAGTTCCTGTTCCGTATAATCGAGCCCGGTGATCACATTGAGCCACACCAGAAGTTTCTCGGCCCAGAGAGGACCATGATAAATAATCCAGCAGAGGACTGCCGAATCCACCAAAGCGATATAATCCTGGTCATGCTTGGTCCATTTCACATGCTCTTCCGGTTCCCTCCTTCCATCATAGAAAGGAAGTGTGGCCTTGGTATGGCTGCCTCCCACGTTGTTGGTGGCATATTGAAGCCCGATAATCTCGACTCCCTGCGGATGCCAGGCGGGCATTCCCATCCCCTTGACTCCCATGAAGAGTTCAGGGTGGCCGTACTTTTCCGCTACCGCTTTGCCTCCTTGCGCCAAAACATCTCCAAAACCCTCGCGAACGGCCGTCTTTTTGAGAAGTTCGAACATTGCCTTGGTATTGCCGAAACCCATGGCGCATCCCATTTCTTTTTCCGACAGAAACCCCGATTCAAACAGTTCCATGGCGCACGAAATGGTGGCCCCCGTCGTAATAGTATCCATCCCCAACTCGTTGCATAGATAATTGGCCCGGCAGATATCATCCAGATCCCCAAAGCCGCAGTTAGAGCCCAAGAGCGCCATGCTCTCATGTTCCGGGCCCTTGGCGGTCCACTTGTAATCCGAATCTTTGATGCGACTCCGTTTGCTGCATGCAAAGGGACACCCGAAACAGGCCTCGTCCCGCACCCGAATATGATCCCGCACATGATTGGGATCCTCATACCATTCAAAGGCCTTGGAATACCCCTCCTGAAAATTGCGCGTGGCCTGGGTTCCACTCTTATTGGCCCGCCCCGGAAGGGACCAGGTCCCGTACATGCGCCGTGTGCGCAGCACGCGGTTTATTCGGCCCTCTTCCAGGAAGTCCATAACCGCCTGTTTGTACCCCTTCACATCGGCCACATCCACCTGTCCCGTACCGGTGGCCACGATCGCCTTGACGTTCTTTGAGCCCATGACCGCGCCCAGACCGGAGCGCCCGGCCGCACGGCCTAAATCAGCCATGATGCAGGCGAACCTCACCAGATTTTCGCCGGCCGGTCCTATGGAGACAATACTCAAATCGCTTAATTGCCACTCATCCATGGTGTCGCTCAATTCTTTTCGAAGGGCATGCTCCGTATCGGTACACCACTTGCCCCACAAATGTTCCGCGGGGCGGAGTTCCACCACCTCATCCCGGATGTAGACATAAACGGGAGATTCCGACCGGCCTTCAAGAATCAGAAAGTCATAGCCCGCATATTTCAGATTCGGACCGAAATAACCGCCGCAACAGGGGTTGGCGATAAAACCGCTCAAAGGAGATTTGGACACGACAACAAACCTGCCGCCGGCTGGGACGCCCGTCCCGGTCAAGGGACCTGTGGCGAAGATCAGT
>JBBSAR010000657.1:0-2119 GCA_038252125.1 Desulfatiglandales bacterium | reverse complement strand
CCTCCCCCTTGCAGTTTCGGAAACGCTCTTTTTCCTGAGTGCCCCAATCACAATGGCATTGGGTCTGTATGTTTACTTGAAAAAAAAGGGCGCCTATTTGTTCTCTATCGCGTCACTGTCTCATTTTCTAATTTCGATTGTCGCACTCATTTCGTTTATCAGTATTTATTTCTATGAACTGCCGACGCACCACTGCCCGTTCTGCATCCTGCAGCCGGAGTATGCCTATGTGGGATATGCCCTCTATTTAGCTCTGCTTGTCGGCGCCGTATCCGGAATGGGAACCGGTATCCTCATGCCCTTTCGAAAAATAAAAAGCCTCCAAACCATCATTCCGCCCATGCAAAAAAGGCTCGCCCTGACATCAATTCTGGCGAACCTCATTTTCCTGCTGATCTCAGGGTGCGGCATCCTCTTTTCAAACCTGAGTATGGCGGCTTATTAGCGCAAGTGCTTAACGCTTTGATGGAATTTTCCAATAATCCTTCAGGGCTTCATATTCCTTGATCATCGTGTTTTCGATGAAGAGACGGATCTTTTCAAATTCTTCCTTTGTGAGTGTCGACGGTACGGGAATCAATTCACCGATCTTGAGCAGTACCCTGCTGAACGGTTTGGGGATCATGAACCGGTCCCAGCTGTGCAAGGTCCAACAGTTTTCATAGATGATATAGGCTGGGCCTATGGGAACCCCGCTTTTCTGTGCCAGGGAAACAAGCCCGGGTTTAATTTTTCTTGAGGGCCCTGTGGGTCCATCGACGATATGGGCCACAGTGCACCCTCTTTTTATGATTCTCAAGAGACTTCGAAGCGCCGAGCTCCCTCCTCGCGACCTGGACCCCCTGAATGCCATCCAGCCGAAAGGGCGCACAACGCGGGAGATGAAATCGCCGTCGCGGCTTCGGGATACCATGATATAAATAGGCTTTTTAAGGAACTTTGGACCGATGAATCCCCCGAAAAATCGCTGGTGCCATGAGGAAAATATGAATTGGCCGCCCGAATCAACATAGTCCATCAACTGATCCAGGTCTTCAACCTTTATGCGGAGGCTGCCGAAATAGAGCTTGAGCAACCAGGATGTAAAAGAGGTGAAGGCCCGGCTGTTCAGTATTTTGAATTTGATCTCTTTTTTAAGTTTCATTCTCGTTTGATTCCGCCTCCAGAAAACTCCGGATAGCCTGATCCCTTTTATCGTGAGCGCCAAACAGGACAGAGTAGTGGTCGGTTCCATCGCAGTCCATACGACGGGCATCGGCGATTTCTCTGAGCATCTCTTCCACGGCCTCTTCGCTCAGCACGATGTCCTCATCCGACAGGATTCCGTGGGGCGCCCGAACGATCAACGTCGGGCACCGGATCTTTGAAAAGAACGCGGGGGCTTCGAATTTTCTGATGTTTGCGATCTCTTCCATTATGGCATCCGCCCTGGTGCGAGACCGCATCCCTCCCTCCACCTCTTCCATTTCGTAGCGAAAATAGGCGTCTAAAAAAGAGGTCCAGGGCTGAAGAAAAGGGGCCTGTTTCAAGGGCCTGGTGTAGTCTTCAAAGGTGGGGAAAGTCTGGCCTAATCGCGCCAGGGACGGTTTGATACCCGTCTCGATTTTATCCCACTGGGCCGGCGTTAGGCGTCCCCCTGCATCTACGAGGATCAGCTTTTTGACGTATTGTGGAAAACGGGCCGCAAAGGCCAGGGAGATGAAAGCACCCAGGGAATGGCCCATCAGAATGACCTTTTTAAGGCCCGGGTCTTCCAGCACATGATGGACATCCTGCACGTGTTGTTCTACAAAGTATCCCTTTTCCGGCTTGTCCGAAAGACCTCGCCCTCGAAGGTCCATGGCGAGGACACGGTAATCGGGCGCCAGGGTCGAAGCGATCCGGTCCCAACTGCGGCAGTTGGCGGTCAGGCCGTGGATACAGAGAACGGGATCTCCTTTTCCTTCCCGGATGGCCAGTTGGATTTCAACCCCGTCTCCATTGACACGTTTCATGGCAGGTTCCAGCATCGAGAATCCTCCGCTATCCTTTTGAACCCAGACGCAAACCCCCATGGATGAAGAAGGTCTCTCCGGCCAGGGCCTCGTTGCGGTAGATTTCTCCGGCCAGGGAAGCCACT
>JBBSAR010000656.1:0-2119 GCA_038252125.1 Desulfatiglandales bacterium | reverse complement strand
TTGGCCGCCTATCTGCGTATTCAACCGCAATCCCTGACACGGCTGGTTGCGGAACTTGAACGGGAGGGGCTGATTACTCGCTGGAAAAGCAATGAGGACCGCCGGCGGGTTCTGCTGGAAATTACCGAAAAAGGGTCCCTACTGCTCACTGGGGAGATCCGCGACCAGCGAATGATGCTTGCTCGGGCCATTGCCCTGGAACTGACCCCCGCCGAACAGGAACTGCTCCGCCTGGCCGCCGGACTCATGGATCATGTCGCCGAAGCAGCCGAGGCAACTGAAGTCCGGGATGGGTCACCGGAAAACGAGAAGGCAACCATCGCTTCCGAGGAGGGTTTGCTGTGAAGACGAACCCATGGAGCTTGTTCATCTCCCGTTTCCGCGACAACCCAAAAATATCCATTTTAAGATCCCCGCACACCGTGGCCGCGATGCTGGGACACCTGGGTTGGTCCAGAATTGCACCCCCGGCGGGTGGTCAACTCACGCGGAACGTTCTCTGGAACGATCCGCCTTCTCGCTAAAAACAGGCTTTAATCTGGAGGAAACGGCAGGAAATTAGTCTTCGGGAGAGGACTTCGTAGCTACTTTGGATTGAGAGAGTAAGGGTAATTTTTTCAGCAGTTCCGTTTCAATCCAGTCCCTTATACGGATTCCGCGGTCGTTTCGATGCCCATTGTTGTCCGGATTTTTTCTGTAGTCTGAGAATAATTCCCGAATGGGCCTTTTGAATCTGGTGGGGTGGACTTCTCATACCGGTAGTCGGCTTCCAGGCCGGCGATGGTATCCAGATTCAAAAAAATACCGTATCGATCCCGCAAAAATACATCATTGATTCTACATACTTTTTAAAAAGCCGATGGTACCGTCCAAAGGACGGGAAGGGATGATATATTTGAGTTCGGTCGGTCTCCATCCCAAACCGACATACGGCTGTGTCACCTTAAGAAATCCGCCGATCAGGGAGGTAAAATCATGGGCAGGGCAATTCGTATCAGTCACTGGTTATTTCCAAATACCATTTTTTCGAGCGGATCACTGATGCTTCGCGCATGGGAGTCATCCGGAGGAAGCTCCCGTGAAACGAGGGAAGAAAAGTTGTGGAGCCCCAGTGTCTATCTGGGAATTGAACCCTCCGGAAAGGTGATTATCATCGCCCATCGCTCGGAAATGGGAACGGGAATTCGCACCGCGCTTCCCATGGTGGTGGCAGACGAACTGGATGCGGACTGGCGCCTGGTCAGGGTCGAGCAGGCGATGGGTGATGTAAAATACGGGAGCCAGGATACGGATGGGTCGAGATCCATCAGCGATTTCTACGAAATCATGCGCCAAGCGGGCGCCGCGGCCCGTCTCATGTTGGAGCGTGCAGCCGCTGCCGAGTGGGACGTCCCGCCTGAGGAATGTCAGGCACGCCGGCACAGGGTGGTACACCTTCCGGGCCATCGAAGTTTGGGCTACGGCGAATTAAGCAAACCGGCCTCCGGACAGCCCGTGCCGAAGACGGAAGAACTGCGTTTCAAGACCCCGGAAACCTTTCGTTACATCGGCAAGGGCGTGCCGATTGTCGACATTGCCGATATCTGCACGGGGAAAGCCGAATACGGCATCGACGCACACATGACGGGGATGGTCTTCGCCTCGATTGAACGACCGTCAACGCTCGGCGCGGAGCTGAAAGGATATGACGATAAAGAGACACTTAGGGTAAAAGGGGTGCAAAGGACGGTGGTGCTCGATTCCCCCGAACCACCCTATGCCTTTAAAGCCTTGGGAGGCATCGCGGTGATTGCGGACAGCACCCGGGCGGCCATGGAGGGGCGCAAAAAACTGACGGTGGATTGGAAACGGAACAACGACCAGAGGTTTGACTCGGATGCCTACAGGGAATCGTTGTTTCAAACGGCGCGAAAACCGCAAAAGATCGTGCGCAATATCGGCGACGTGGAGGCGGCGTTCGCGACCGCCGAAAATATTCACGAGGCCGAGTATTATGTACCGCTTCTTGCCCACGCCCCCATGGAGCCGCCCGCTGCCGTGGCCGATTATAAAAACGGCAAAGTTGTAATCCGTGCGGCAACCCAAAATCCGCAAGGCGTACAGGATGCGGTTGCAACCG
>JBBSAR010000655.1:0-2150 GCA_038252125.1 Desulfatiglandales bacterium | reverse complement strand
AGGCTTACATGCTATGCCATTAATCCATAAATAGGGAGATTTTATTTCTATTTTTCCAAAAATGGTGGTGAACTCTATTGTTGGATTTCTGTTAATTGTCAGGCCTTGGAGTTTTTTTTTACGACTATTTTGTCACGCGTAGACTCTAAAATTATTTTTGTTGTTTGCAGGCCTATTTTTTGAACTACCCCTTGGATATCTTGATCTATCAATGTCGATCTCGAAACTAAGTCCGTTTCTTCAGAACCCATTTTCTCCGCCAATTTTCTGCTGACTTCGTCGATAATATCCTTGTAAAATTCAGTTTCCATCATAATCTCCTTTAGTTAGAGGAATTTATTTTCCTCTAACATAAAGAGAACAGAATGTCCCGTACTTTCTATTATTTCTTCATTTTTTCCAACAGTCGTGATTTACACCCGAGACCAACTCGATTTTCGGTGCGACAGCCTCAACAAAGGCTTCACTCCCATTTTCTTTTGCCTGCGCCTTTTTCCGAGACAAAAGACCCTTTTTTTCCAAATATCGTATTTCCTTCACAATGGTCGCCCGTTTTCGGTTGAGGATGTTGGCCAGTTCTTGCACAGTTTGGGGCCTTTTCATCACCTCCAACATGATTCGACGACGTCCCCCAGACAACAGCAGCAGCATCTCCCCCGCATCCTCAAAGGATATTGTCACCTTATCCTCAAAATCTTCGCCGCGATCTGCCTTTAAAGCAGCTCTCCTGGCCCGTGCAAAAAACTCGTCCACATTTCCTGTTCGAATGCTAACAGTTGTCATGGCTTTTTCTCCTTCCTTTTTTTGACCAAATCCTGCCATTCAGACTGGAACCTGTCTATGACAGAGGCATAAGACTCGAACTCAAAAGACTCAACCTTCCCCATCCAGTGTCTGTGATGGTATGAATTCAGAAGCCTGAATTCATAATGATTGCAGTATTCATTCTATTCACTTTTTCGATGAACTTGACACAGCCAGATCCAAGTTGTATCATTCTACTAGCCGAAAACAGTCCATGGAGGAATGGAAAATGGCTAAGACAGCAAGGGCAAATGTGCGACCGACATCAGTGGTCAAAGAAAAGGCAAAGTCAATCCTAAAGGAGCTGGGGATTCCCATTTCTTCCGCTCATGAATTATTCTACAGGCAGATCATTGCTCACCGTGGTCTTCCTTTTGATGCCCGCATCCCAAACCAGGAAACGGTGAAAGCCATGCATGATGCCCGCATGGGCAAAGGTAAGCGGTATGACAGTGTGCAATCACTGTTCAAAGATTGCGGACTCTAATGTTGCCTATTCGTCCCACCACGCGGTTTAAAAGGGACTTGAAAAGAGCCGGTCGTCAAGGACAGGATCTTAACAAATTAAAGCATGTCCTTGAAACGCTTGCCATTCCAGAAGCATTGCAACCAGAATTCAAGGATCATAAACTCAAAGGGAAGTGGCAGGATTTTCGAGAATGCCATATTGAGCCCGACTGGCTACTAATCTATTCGATTACTGACTTCGAACTGAGACCCGCACGCTTGGGATCGCATTCTGAATTGTTTGAGTGATGATCTGCAAACCCCTCCCTTTCAAACCTTCTCCCAACGACACCTTCAGCAGGTAATCCTATATGAGGTGGAAGATATTCTGGAAAACCCTGGTATCGGTGAGCTCAAAAAGGGCGACCTGGCAGGCTTCAGGGTTCATAAATTTCCTATGAACCGTCAGTTAACTTTGATGGCCTATAAGGCTGCAGATGATTTCATTGTTTTATACCAGGTTGGTCCACATGAGAATTTCTACAATAACCTGAAAAGATATTTGAAAGAAACGGGTGAATAAAATGCTTACAGCGGAAAAAGTAATCGAGGAGATATACCTTTTTCCCATTGAGGAAAGGCAAAAAATTGCTCTCCATATTATTGAGTTCGGGATAAAAGGTCAAAACCAGGATGTCCCTGAGATCCTTGATATGAAAGCATGGCAGGATGAAATTGCAAAAAAACCGTTTACTCTCAAAGAGGCCGCGGAATATCTCGGGGTGTCATCCGTCACCCTCAGAAGATGGGTAAAAGCAGGCCGGGTACCGGCATCTAAAATAGGCAGGGCATATACGTTCGGGGTGGGAACCCTTAAGGAACTCAAAAGGGACCATATT
>JBBSAR010000654.1:0-2158 GCA_038252125.1 Desulfatiglandales bacterium | reverse complement strand
GGTCAGAGGTCAGAGGACGGAAGGCGGGGGGCAGGCCGAAGAAACGACAAGAACCGGACAATCACCAATCGCCAACCTGTCCGGCGAAGCTCGGAGAGAGAAGACTGATCGACAATCAACAATCGAAAGGATTCCGATTGTTGCCATGACGGCCCATGCCTTGACGGGGGATCGGGAAAAGTGTATTGCCGCGGGCATGGATGACTATGTGTCCAAACCGATCAAGCCGGAAGCGCTTTACAGCGCTATCAGTAAAGTTACCCGTAAATCGCATAGTGAAAAAGAACGCGAACGAACACAGCCCCCACAAGTCTCAAAAAACTTTTCTCCAAAGACTTTTGACCTGTCCGGCACCATGGAGACAGTTTTAGGCAATGAAGATCTTTTCCGGGAAATCGCCGGTATGTTCATAGAAAGCTGTTCCGATTATATAGCCAAGATCAAAAATGCAATTGCGGGAAACGATGCCGGTCTCCTTGAGAGAGAAGCCCACAGCCTGAAAGGCGCCGTCGGCAATTTCGGCGCCAGGGAAGCATACGAGGCAGCCTCTCGCCTTGAGAAGTTAGGCAAAGAAGGCAAAATGGCAACAGCGGCGGAAACATCAAACCTTGAAAGAGCCCTCAACGAACTGGCATCTGAAATGAAAATCGTTTTGCAGGAGATGAAAATATGAAAATTCTAATCGCCGAGGATGACCCAATCTCCAGACGCATACTGGAAGCAAATTTACTTGAATGGGGCCATGAGGTGACGGTTGCTTGTGACGGTGTTGAAGCTTTGGAAATTATTCAACAACCCGAATCACCGAGTGTAATCATTTCGGACTGGATGATGCCCCGGATGGACGGATTGGCGCTTTGCCGGGAAATACGCAACATGGAGAAATCCGAATATATCTACTTTATAATCCTAACGGCAAAGGGAGAGAAAAAAAATGTCATCGAGGGGTTGGAGGCCGGAGCGGATGATTTCTTGACCAAGCCTTTTAACAAAGAGGAACTGAAGTATCGAATCCGGATAGGTGAAAGGATCATCAATTTAGAGCGCCGAATACTGGAATTGGCCAACACGGACGCATTGACCGGTTTGCTGAATCGCAGAGCTTTTATGGAAAGAATGGAGCAGGAGATGTCGCGGGCACAGCGGGAAAAGAAACCCTTTGCCTTTATATTGACCGATATCGATCATTTTAAAAATGTCAATGATACATACGGCCACCAAGTTGGAGACCTTGTGCTTCAACGGTTTGCGGATCAGTTAAAGACTTCCAAAAGGCCCTATGATTTTCTGGGAAGATACGGAGGCGATGAGTTATTGGTTTGTTTGCCGGGAACAGACGGATTAGAAGCCGGTTCAGTCGCCGAAAGAATGCGCAGACAGGCAGAAGATATGGAAATCATGCTGCCGGACGATTCACGATCGATTCGGATCACTGCCAGCTTTGGTACGGCTTCCTACTCTATTGAGTCCGGTGGAAATGTCGATTTGTTAATAAAAAATGCGGATGACGCCCTTTACAGAGCCAAAGAAAAGGGCAGGAACAGGGTGGAGGGTGATGGCATCTGATTGACAATGGACCTCCCCGCGGCAGGCGACAGGGTATTTGATCCCCAGCTTCGCAACAAAGGAGACAGGGAAATGGCCAGGGAAAATAGCATGGTACAATTCCGGGAATACGACGAGAACATTTTCAACACCGTACGTGAATCCTTAATCGTTCTGGATCAAGACCTCAGTGTGGTCTTAGCCAGCCGTTCATTCTATGACTTCTTCAAGGTGAAACCTGAAGAAACCGTGGGGCAGCTTATTTATGACCTCGGCAATAAACAGTGGGATATCCCCAAGCTGCGGGAACTGCTGGAAACCATCCTTCCCGAAAAGACCGCCTTTGACAACTATGAGGTTGAACACGATTTTGCCACCATCGGCAGGCGTATCATGCTGCTCAATGCCCGCCAGATTGAACAAGGGATGGGCAAGGAGCGGATCATTCTTTTGGCCATCGAGGACATCACCGCGCGCAAGGAGATAGAAGCCGGCCTGGAGAAAACCCGAAAAGAGCTGGCGGTTATTAAAAAATCCGCGGATGAAGCCCATGAATTTGCGGAGAGCGTCATCAACACCGTGCGTGAACCCTTGATTTCTTTGGATCAAGATC
>JBBSAR010000653.1:0-2162 GCA_038252125.1 Desulfatiglandales bacterium | reverse complement strand
TCTTCTATGATGCCTACAAAGCCAGATACGGACATCCGATTCAGGCTGGTCACGGCCCGGCCCCGGCCTACGAATCGGTTTACATCCTGGCGCAGGCCTTTGAGCGTGCCGGAAGCCTGGATCCGGACCGGGTGACGGCGGCCCTCGAAGCCACCGACCGGAGAGGCGTTATGGGCCGATTGATTTTTCACAGAGGCCACCAGGCAATTTTCGGGGAGAATCCCGAAGAGGATGTTTTGGGCTGTGTAGTTCAGTGGAAAGCGCCCGGCAAGCGCGTAATCGTTTACCCTCCCGCCATTGCCGATGGGCAAATCACCCTGCCGCCATTCATGAAGCCGGCCCGAGATTCTCGCTGACAACAAGGCTGTTACGTTTTCTTACACATTGGCCGATTGTTACCTTTGGTAACGCATCGAGAAATAAAGGCGTTGAATATATGAATTATATTAGGTTTTTTGTAATCCTGCAAAGCTCCGATACCCCTGCGCCTTAGCCTATCGTAACCAATTCTCACACCCGCCCTCCATTTGCATCAGGATGCGCTGGGCAGACCATATCTCTTCATTTCAATAACTTGCAAATTCAACCTCCTTGTGGCATACTCTTTGCTTTGTTAATGTGGTTTTTGGGGATAGGCACAAACTTTCATCGATGAGGAGGGAGTGTTCATGAAGAAAAGCGTCTGTTTTTTGTCCGTTGTGTTGTGGTTGATGGTTTCTTTTCTGGTCCCGGTCAACCGGACCTTTGCCGCCGATCCGATCATCCTGGGGGTTCCCACATCGCTGGGATTTCTTGAGGGCAAGGAAGGGCTTGCCTGCGTGAACATGGCCGTGGATGAAATCAATGGGGCGGGTGGTGTGAAGGTGGGAAATGAAATGCGGCCCTTCAAGGTGGTGGCGATCGATGCCAGGGGCGCGGAACCCGGGGTTCCGGTGAGCGAAGTGATCCGGGCGCATAAGAAACTGATCCTGGAAGACAAGGCCGATTTCATCGTCTTCGGTTCCTTCCGGTCCGAATGCGCCATCGCCTGCATGGATGTGGTTGGCCAGTACAAGATCCCCATGATCCTGGGGACGGCCATGTCTCCGGGTATGGAAAAAAAGGTGACAACCGATTACGATAAATACAAATATACCTTCAGGGCGTGCCTGAACGCAATCTATCTCGTCAAATACCTGGGCGGCACCATGGACTATCTGAACAAGGAATTCGGGTTCAACAAGGTCTATATCATGAACCAGGATGTGGCGTGGGCCCGAAAAACCGGCGACGGTATGATCAAAATGGTTTTCGAAAAGATGGGATGGGAAGTGGTGGGCCGGCAGCAATACCCCACCGGGTCTTCCGATTTCTCCTCCGGTCTCATGCAGGCAAAGGCAAAAGGAGCCCAGGTGATCCTGCCCATCTTTGACATGCCCCAGAGCGGCATCCTTGTAAGACAGTGGAACACCATGCAGATTCCGGCGCTTGTTGCCGGTTTCATCTCACCGCTTGCAGGCCCCGGCGCTTGGGACGCCTTTGACGGAAAGATTGCAGGCGCCATCAACTGCATCTTTGAAGTGGGGAATGTCCCCGTGCAGAAGATCCCCAAGTCGGTAGAGTTCTACAACAAATATCTGAAAAAATACGGAAAGCCTATCGAGGCCGGCCATTCCCCGGCCCCTGCTTATGAAATGATCTACATGCTCAAGGACGCCATTGAACGGGCCGGGAGCGTAAACGGCGACAAGGTGGTGGCGGAGCTGGAAAAGACGGATCGTGAAGGCGCCATGGGCCGCATCAAGTTCAATAAAGGCCACCAGGTGATATACGGCACTGATCCCGCAGTGGAAGCATTGGGAGTCATGATCCAATGGCGGGAACCGGGGAAACGCGTCATCGTCTATCCCCCTTCGGTAGCGGAAGGCAAGATCCAACTGCCCGAAGGCCTGAAATCGTTGAAGTAGAGGAACGACCACGAATAACACGAATAGCACGAATAGGTAAAAGACTTCCACGTTCCCACGGAGGACCGTGGGAACGAGGGAAGAACCAGATACTACGCAAAAGAACTGAATTGAATGGAGTTCCGGGGTCTTTTTTGCCGCCGCATCCTGGATCAAACTCCACTGCCCGTGGCGAGGTCCTTTCAGGCCGGTACGACGAAACAATACCGGATTTGA
>JBBSAR010000652.1:0-2192 GCA_038252125.1 Desulfatiglandales bacterium | reverse complement strand
GTATATCAAACCAGCAAGCAGACGGGAATTACCTATGCCTATGAATCGCTATCGTACTGGGATAAAGAGAAAAGACAGTCTCGTGCCAAACGTAAATGCATTGGAAGAGTTGATCCCGAAACGAAGGAAATCATCCCGACCAGAAAAAGGGAGCCTGCCGGTGATCCTGGCAATCATGATGACCTCGTCAAAAGTCAGGCGGCGGTTTTCAGTTCATAACGGTGTTGCTCTGCCGCGAGCGGGAAAATGCTTGCGAGCAACTCCATGGGTTTCAAAAACTGCTCTTTGAAAACAAAAAGAACGTACCGAATGTCGGATTTTGCTGCTGAAAAGCCCTCTCCGGTAAGTCCGAGCGCCTTCCGCACGGCCGCTGCCCGGAAGATGTTGACGGCAATGGCTTTTAAACGGGCAAAATAGGCGACAGCGGACAAACCTCGAACCCTGAGTCTTTTGACCCCTGTCTTTTTGTCCATTTCCGAGAAGGTTGCCTCGATACCGGAGCGCCACCGGTATTTGTCCTTGAACTCCGGGGAATACTCCATGGCTCTGCGATTGGCAATCCGCATGGTCTTGAGGTCGTAGTGGAGATAGTGATTTTTCTTCCCCGCTTTTACCGGACATTGATCCTTGCGGGGGCAAACATTGCAGTGTTCCGAAGAGAAGGCGACATTGTGCTTTTGCTTCTTGCCTGTTTTGATTCGGACCGGGGCATGCCCTTGGGGACAGGCTGTGATTCTCCCCTTTTCAGATTGCTGAAAATCCGAAAGACTCAGAGTGTTTTCCTTCGGCGTTCCCATCGCAGGAGAGATGACATCGACCCCCATCTCTTGGGCTCTTTCACAGTTTTCATCGCTGCCGTAGAGTGAATCCGCCAGAAGTTCCGCCGGCGCCAACTCTCGTTCCCTTGTGGAGTCTAGTGCGGGAATCAGGGCATGGACGTCGCCGATGCAAGCGGATTCCACCGCCACATGGGTGATAAGATTCAAGGTCTTGGCTCTGATGGATTCATCATCAGAATCGCAATAGGTCTCCATCACTTGCACCTGATAGCCCTGACCTTTGTGGCCGCTGTACCCGGCATCGGGATCGGAAGGATTCTGCAACGAATCGGAAGAAACCTCTTTGGGGGATTTTACTTCCACTGCCGAGGGCTGATCGTCTTTCTCTTCAGTTACGCTACATTGATCCTTCAGAATACGAAGCAACGTGTTGTAACTGTGGAGGGATTTAACATCCTCATGCTCCCGGAAACACCGAACCAGAGCAAAAAGATCCCGAGCGACCATCTCCAAGGTCTTTCCCGACTCAGAAGGCTTCACCAACGAGAAACAGCTCATGGCCTTCTCGGTCAAGTAACGATCTACAAGTTCTTTCTCAATGGTTTCAAAGATCTCCGAATGGCGACGCTTCAGGTTGATGAGAAACGTGTGGATACTCTGTGAAAAGATGCCGATCCTTCCCAGGCGGCGCATGTTGGAGCGAATATGGACCGAATCCAGCCGCTGCTTACTTGTGTCCACATGAAAAGCCTTTGCCAGAGTTTCCGTTGTCTGGTTGAACAACTCAACGTCGAGCTTCTCCTTTGTGACAAGGTGACGCAACTTCCAGAGGGTCTTTGGGGACAGGTACTTGGATTCATCCGATTCGCCGGGAATGTCCAGCGCATAATGCCATTGGATGTTGAAGGAAAACTGAGACACCGTTTCCTCATCCGTCAGATCATGCATCTGCTGGAGGATCAGGGAGCCCAAGGAGGCGTACAGTTCTTTCGTCGGCCTCCCAAAATCTTCTGTAAAGAAACGGGCAAGCTTATCAACGGGCAGCTTGGCCAGGATGTGCTCCCGGAACAGACCGGCCCAAGATTCGGATAAAAGCTTCTTCCTTTTAGGCCCCAGATGCTCCCAGGGATCAAAAAGGTAGACCGTTTGGTGATCGCGCGTATGAATCATGGCATCAGCACCTATGACGTTAATATTTAACATGATTCATACAATTTTTCGTTAATCGTGTCAAGTGGAAAATTCATGATTATTACAATTATTTTAGGTTCTTATGCTGATTTCTGACTTTTGACGAGGTCATCATTTATGCTTATCAAAAAGACTCCGGTGAAGATTTCAAGGAAGGAGCGAGTACCACCTGATCCCGAAAAAATCACACTCGATAAGATCCACATTTCGATCGGTACTTCT
>JBBSAR010000651.1:0-2207 GCA_038252125.1 Desulfatiglandales bacterium | reverse complement strand
GGGATGTCAGCTTACATTAGATCCGAATAATCAAGATCTCCTCCAAGCAATCAAAGAACTTACTGGTGGAAGAGGGGTTGACGTTATTTTTAACACAACGGCCATTCCAGCAATTGCTCAGGAGTCATTAGGCTTACTTGGATTTGGAGGAAAATGTGTTATGTATAGTTCACAGCACCCCGACAAAGCAATCGAGGTTAGTCCCAACTGGCTCCACAATTCAGAAGCAATCTTAACCGGTGCCGTGAGCCCAAGTATTGGCTCTTTTGATAAGGCAGTCAATCTCATTAATAAAGGTATCGTGGACACATCGCCTTTTGTCTCAGCTGTTTTTGATTTTCACGACAGCCAGAAAGCTTTTGAAGAATCCCTTCAAAAAGAGAATTTTAGGGTTGTGGTCAAATTCTAATCATAAAAAAACAGACACTCCGATTTCTCGGAGTGTCTGTTTTAAAGTTAAGAAAGTTTATGCTTTTCCAATGCAACCGAAACGCTCGAGCTTTTTGATAGTTGTTGATTTGATTGCAGCAATGAGGTCAGAAGAAACAGAATAGTAAGGTTTATTGCCATTGAGGTCATTGTCCCTGAGGGATTTCAAGGCTTCCAACGTTAAATCGGTGTAGATGTTTACTTTGTTAATCCCGCAAGCGATGATATGTCGGAAATCCTCATCGGAAAGACCGGATCCACCATGCAGCACAAGAGGAAGATTGTTAACCGCTTTTTTGATTGATTCACAGCGATCAAAGCCCAAAATCGGTGTACTTTTGTAGACACCGTGCACGGTTCCGACTGATACGGCAAGTGCATCTATACCTGTCCGCTGGACAAATTCTAATGCTTGATCAGGGTTTGTATAGACGCCTTCGTCGTTGGTATACATGCCTTCATTACCGGCAACATGGCCTAATTCAGCTTCAACTGAGATATCCAAAGGATGACAAAGGGAGACGACCTTCCTGGTAATGTAAATATTTTCGTCAAACTCTTTATCTGAGGAGTCGATCATCACCGATGTAAAACCACATTTAACGGCACGTTCGATCACCGACAGACGCGTAGCATGGTCGAGATGAATGCATACAGGAATGCTAACCTTTTCTGCATAAATGCGAAGGGCGGCCAAGAATGCTTCCATCGGAAATAAATTGTCGAATCCGTCGGCATAGGCCAAAATTACAGGAGACATTGTCTCTTCAGCAGCTTGAATGACTCCCGATGTCATCTCGCAATTGAAAACATCGAACGCTCCAACTGCGAATGAACCTTGATTGGCTTGTTTCAAGATTTCACTAAGATTTACAAGTGCCATAATTCTCCAGTTTCGTTGTATTTCTCTAAAAGCACAGCATCAATTATATGAAATCATAACATGCTCAAATACGCATTATCTGGAACAAATGTGTAAAAATGGTGAGTTGTACTTGTGGCCATTTGAACCTTTCTTCCAGAAGGTTGCAAACTACTGTAATTGAAAACACCCGCCAATTGGCGGGTGTTTTCATGAATAGAAGGAGAGTTTGATCAACAATCCAAATAGCGTTCAATCTCAATAGGAATAGGGCGAGTAAGAATGTCGTTCGACTCTTTGCGGAGGGCTTTTACCCAGAAGCTAATGAAATCTTTGGAGAAGACCCCTGAAGCAGTCAAAAAATCATTATCACGCTCGAGGGCATCCAAGGCTTCGTTGAGCGAGAAAGGCACTTTTTTGATACGTTTTTGCTCGGACTCTGGCCAGGCCATCACATCATCATCAAAAGGCCCATACCCCGCAGCGCGAGGATCGACCTTGCGAGCGATTCCATCCAAACCGGCCAGCAACATGGCGGGAATTGCCAGATAGGGGTTACAGGTGCTATCCGGCGTGCGGTATTCAATGCGCGCTTCGCTGGGATCAGTTGCATACTTTGGGGCGCGGATCGCAGCATTGCGATCTCCCTTACCAAAGAAGCAACTTGTGGGGGCTTCAAAGCCAGGAGCAAGACGTTTGAAAGAGTTTGTGGAGGGGTTGGTAAGCGCACATAGGGCGGCAGCATGATCCAGAATGCCGCCAACATAATGCATGGCCGTTTCACTTAGATTGGCATACCCCTTGGCATCATAAAAAACGTTCTTATCACCCTTCATCAATAATTGATGGAAATGCAAGCCGTTCCCCGCGGCTCCATAAAAGGGTTTAGGCATAAAAGTGAGCGTTTTGCCGTTTT
>JBBSAR010000650.1:0-2214 GCA_038252125.1 Desulfatiglandales bacterium | reverse complement strand
TTTTCCCTCGAAGATTTCCATGAAATCCTTGAAGGTTGCCTCTACGTTGCTATCTCAATCATACTTGGAGTTTTGGTCGAAAGGGAAAGAAAAAAACACAGGGCGCTTGTGGAAACCGAGAGCCTCGCGGCCGTCGGCCGGGCCGTGTCAGAGGTTGCCCATGATATGAAGGCGCCCCTCATGTCCATCGGGGGTTTTGCAACTCAGGTCTGCAGAGCGCTGGAGCCAGAGGACCCGAAACAGAGAAAACTCAAGGTGATAATCGAGGAAACAGCCCGTCTTGAAACCATGGTGAGAGAGATGCTGGATTTCGGAAGGCCCGCGGAGCTCCAGCTTAAAAGGACGGATCTGAATGATTTGGCACGGGAAGTTACGGAAGCGGTTCGTCCTGTAGCGGAAAAAGCCGAGGTAGTACTCGATACAGACCTTGATCCTCATTTGCGTCCCCTCATGCTGGATGGGCCGAAAATCAAACAGGCACTTTTAAACCTTGTGGTGAATGCCATGGAGGCCAGTCCGGTCGGAGAACACGTACTAGTAAAGACAGCCGGTAATCCGCACGCGGTAGATCTTTTCGTTGTGGATGGCGGCGCTGGAATAGCCCAGGAGGACATCGAAAAGATCTTTGAGCCTTTTTTTACCAAAAAGAGCAAAGGAACCGGTCTGGGCCTGCCCATTGTGAAAAAAATCGTGGAGGCCCACAGCGGGCAGCTTTTTTCTCATCCAAACCAGGAAAAAGGGGTTACCTTTACCGCCAGGTTTCCCATCATTGCCAATCAGAAATAAACCACTTGAGATGATATTCCCTTCCTTTCTAAACTGCAATATCCTATAAGCGTTGGAAGTGGTGACATGCAATCGAACTGAAATAGATCGTTCGGCCGACGGTGAATGGCTGAGCGACCACCAGTTGCGGGAGTAGCCATGAACAGCTCTGAATGGATAGAAGGACGTGAAGAGAGGAGAGCAGCTGCCCTGGAAAATCACCAGAGGCTTCACAGCCTCTTTGTGGAAGACAGGCTTGCGTTCGAGCGAGAAAGAAAACGCGCTATCGATGAATTGATTATGAGCGTCAAGGAAGAAGATCAACGGGAGAGGCTCCACGAGCAGCAGGCCCTCTGGGATAAAGGGAATTTGATTTAGGATGCATTTAAGACTTATTTGGTGGGAAAATGAAAGAACTGATCAGCGCTTATCCTGTAGTCATTGAAGTTCCCATTGCGTGGGGCGATATGGACGCCTTTCAACACGTAAATAATACCGTCTATTTCAGGCATTTTGAAAGCGGGCGAATTTCCTATTTTGAAAGAATTCATTTTATGGAGTTCATGAACAGTACGGGCATAGGCCCCATACTGGCCTCCACGCAATGCAGATTCAAAATTCCCCTGACCTATCCGGACCTGGTGACGGTTTGCGCCAAGGTGGACACTGTAGAAGAAGACCGATTCATCATGAAATATGCGGTTATTAGTCATAAACACAATAGGTTAGCGGCAGAAGGGGAGGGGGTGCTTGTTACGTTTGATTATCAAAACAATATAAAAGCACCTGTGCCGGATGAAATAAGAAAAAGAATCATCGACCTTGAAAAGAGCGTGAATCAGCAACAAGCCAAAAAAGAGGTCTGAAAATGAAGTGGAACACCCTCTATTCAAGCCGTATCGAAAGCATGGGACATTCGGACGTTGCTGCCATGTTGAAACTGGCTGAGCGGCCAGAAATTATTTCTTTCGCCGGCGGGCTTCCCGATCCGGAAGTTTTTCTCATGGAGGAGATGAAAGATATTTTTGCGGAGGTCCTCTCCGAAAGGGGACGAGCCGCCTTGGGGTATGGCGCCGGCCCGTCCTTCTACCACAATCAAAGTGGAAAAGAACATATGCGCCTGTGCTACAGTTATGTGCCGGATGCACAAATCGAGGAAGGTATTCGAAGGCTTGCAAGTCTTGTGTCCTCGGTCCAGGGGGATGACAAATAGCTTTTATGCGTTTGAAACAAAATGATGCGGAGTGCGATATGAGTACGAAGGAAGGGACATTTACAAGGGTGGAGAAAACCGCGGAGAGAATGTACGGGCCTCGAAAGCTTCTGGTGTGCGGTTATCCCGCGAAGGAGCAGGACGGTCTTTTATCGTGCCTGGAGAAAACGGCTCTGAGCGATCTGCCGGTGGTATTTATTGGAGAAAAAGAGGGAGAGCAGTGCATCAGCGACATC
>JBBSAR010000649.1:0-2242 GCA_038252125.1 Desulfatiglandales bacterium | reverse complement strand
TCCTGGAAGGTCATGATATCCAACAACGGCTCAATCTCCAGGCCATAGAGCTGGTCCTTGATCTTGATGATGCCCGCCACCAGATCGGAAAGCCGGTCATAACTGCTCCCCTTGCTTGCGCTGTCCCGCCACTGGGCCAGACAAACCACGGCATTGGCATTGCCCGATGACGGCAACACCAGATGGGCAAGGGAGTCCGGCACAATTGACTTCAAATGATGGGCGAAATCGGTGACAAGGAGACGCACAAGAAAATTCTTTAAGTTGGGGACCTCCTCGCTGTATCCGAATAGGGTTTTGGCTATTCGCCAGAAGGGACCGTCCAGCTCAAATTTTTCCACCTGCAACCAGGCATCCGGCGGACTGTTCAGGTCCGGATCGTTTCCGTTTTCCCTCAGCGTGAAACCGTGAAAGAGGGTGCAGACCATATTGAACCACTCGGGATGATCCGCCTTTAAGACAACGGCAATCATCTTCCGGTCCAGGTCCAGGTCGGTGTCGTTGGTCTCCACGATCTCTTTGAGCTTTTGGAGCCGTTGTTTGTTGTCAAAGAACTTACGGCGAGCAGCAATATGGTCCCGGAGATGCTGGTTGGCAAGGCCCAGTTCATCCAAAATCATGGAGGCCCTGTCAGCCCGGAAGGGACGGCTGTAGAGACGGATATCGAGGAGCCAGTCGGTTTCGTAGTCGGGTTCTTCCGTGGGAGAATAGAGAAGGTATTTCCCTTCAGGGTCATCCCGTTCCATGCGGATCTTGGCCTCCAGGGCACCGACCTGATCCAGACGCATTAGATTCACACCGTCCGGAAGAACCAAAGAAGTGAGGGTGATATAGAATTCCCGGTCCGGATCGTTCCAGAAGACAATGCGCTGCTTTTCTTCGTCAAAGATACGGACCAGGGTTTCTTCGATTTTGGTATTGTCCATATCGTGACTTATTCCGGAATAGAGGGTATCAAGGTACGGATTTGCTCCAAGAATTGAGCACAAAGGGCCAGTTGGGTCTCTACATAAGTCGGTTCGAAAGAGATGAAAACCACATAGTCCCCCTCCTGCCGATCCTCAAAAAGCTGATCATAAAGCCGGCCCCATTTCTTATCGAGAAAGCCGGTCTTGATGAATTGCTGATGGAAGGCGGCACGCACCCCGGAATGTTTCTTGAAAGACAATTTGCGCGCCATCAACAAAGCCGACACCGCATAAAAGGCCGCATAGTAGAGCCGGTTCATGGCAAAAGAGAAAGAGCCCGCTTCAAACTCACGCCGGGCCGAGGTAATGCTCTCTTCGGCCTTTTCAAACCAGTAGCCAACAACAGCAGAACGCTTCTCCTGGGTAATCATAGGTGTATACCATCTCGAATGATTTCATCTCTCAAAGGGAGCACGGATATCATTCCTGTGTCCCAGGATTCCTGGTCCACCACCAGCGTGCTGAAATTGGTTCCAAATTGCAGGTTTGCGTCAAAAACAATGTCCGTTATTTCATGACGCTTGAACCGGGAAATCGGTTCAGAAAGCACGATCATAAGGTCTACGTCTGATTCTTCATCCGCTTCCCCTCTCGCAGTGGAACCATACAACACAAAATCCACCACGGCGAAATCAGCCATGACCCGTGACTTTATCTGGCCCAACGCCTCAGATTGTCTCTTCGTAATCGGTATGTCATTCATGTGAAGTCTCCTTTCTAACCACGAATCAAAGGAATAGAATGAATAGAATACAGGTCAGGCCCTTGGTTCCGGCGGCAATTGGGCAGTGATCCGTGATTCCAGCTCCTCCGGAGGGACTTCTTTTATCTGATCGTCTTCCCAGATAACCACCAGACTGCCAGCATTCTTGGCCCGCTGGATAACTTTGAACGCAGCCTGTCTAAAGGCCGCATCTACTTTCCATGCTAACGTGTTTTCATCTTCCATTGAGTCTTTTCTTATAACCGCTTCCTTTCTTATTCGTACTCTTCGTGTGATTCGCCTGCCCCGTTGAACTGGGTTTACCCCGTTAAATTCGTTCACGACAGCAAAGCGCATTTAACCGGGGTTCCCTCCCAGCCTGCCCTGTAGCTCCGGAAGATGGTACATGGGGGTGTTCAACCGGGGTGGTCACTTCTCTCCGGTTACCGCCTTTACCTCAGCCAACAGATCCCCGAATTTCCCATAGTTTACCTTTACCCCGTCATCCAGATCAAGGCTGATCCGCTGGTCGGCGTAATGGCGCAGCTTTTCATCAAAGGTGAGGAGTTCG
>JBBSAR010000648.1:0-2258 GCA_038252125.1 Desulfatiglandales bacterium | reverse complement strand
TGCTTCGCCTCAACCCCAACGTTCTCGCCGCGACGCAGGAGGACTTCACCTCTGTGCACGCCGCTGCCGAGCATCCCGATTTCATCGGACTGGCGTGGGCCGAGCACTACCACCGTCTCTCGGTTGTGCGGTCCCAGTATGAAATCATCAGCACCGCGGGAAAGGAGCTGCTCAAAAAGAGTCGGGTCCTCTTCGGGGTGGGGCTGGTGGAAAACCAGGACCATGAAACGGCAAAAGTGGCCATGGCTCTGCCCCGGGACATAGAGGCCGTGGAAACCGAGCTCCTCAAAATGGCGAGAGCCTGTTTGCCCACCCTGCCGTTACAGGAAATCGATCTTCTGATTGTAGACGAAATGGGGAAAGATATCAGTGGGGAAGGCATTGATCCGAATGTGGTAGGACGGGACGTACTTGCCTATGGGGTGAAGCGGCCCTGGCCGAAAATAACCCGAATTTTCGTACGCGATCTCACCGAGGGCAGCGAGGGCAGCGCCATCGGGGTATCCCAGGCCGATTTTACCACCCAGCGGCTGGTGGACAAAATTGACTTTCAGGCTACAGCCATTAACTGTCTTACGGCTTGCGGCCCGGAAGCCGGAATGGTGCCTTTGACCTTTCCCAATGATCGAGAGGCCATTGCCATCGCCTTAAAGACTCTCAGGCCCTGCAGTACCGGAGAACTTCGACTGGTCCATATCAAAAACACCATGGAACTTACCTCCATGATGGTTTCCGTGGGATGTCTTGCATTCCTGAATAGAGATCAGGTGGGGAGTATCGGAGAACAGGATTTGGAACTGAAATTCGACAGCGCGGGTAATCTGATCTCCCGGGTGGGCGGCTGATTTCGTTTTAGGGTGTCAGGAGTGAGACAGGGAAAAAGGTGAAAAAAACAGAAACAGCCAAAGAGCTGATAGAAAAAGCTTACAAATTGGGATTCGAGTACGAAGAATTCTACAGGGGTTGCTCTCAGGCCGCGTTGGGGGCCATTTATGATACCTTGAACATGAAGGATGATGGCGTGTTCAAGGCGGCGACGGGCTTTGCCGGGGGCGGTGGCCTTTGCGGCGTCAGTGTCTGCGGCGGATATGCGGCCGGGGTTTTGGCCATCAGCCAACTTGTAGGCCGCGATCGCTCCAATTTCAAGGACCCCGAAGGGGTGCGTTTTGAAAATTTCAAGCTGGTGAGAAAATTCACGGTGCAATACGCGGGATCATTGGGTTCCATTATCTGCAGAGACGTCCAGATGGCGAAATTCGGCCGTCCTTACTATATTGCCGATCCTGATGAATTCTCGAAATTCGAGGAAGCCGGGGGCCACCGGGATAAATGTACGGATGTAGTGGGGAAAGCCACACAGCTCGCGGTGAAGTTTATTCTGGAAGAAGGACTGGTTTCTTTGCCCTTATCCGACCCATTCGAGTAGACGCGGATAAGGTAATTCTATATTAATGGCAGGAGAAAACAGCCCGTGGCAGGTCAACCCCTCATAACGCTGGATAAGATCTCAGTCCGACTCTACGATGCACTCTATCTTCGAAATATTACCTGGCAGATAAAATCCGACGAACAGTGGGCCATCGTGGGCCCCAATGGATCTGGAAAAACCACCCTGGCAAAGGCCCTCTTCGGAGGGGTCCCCGTGGTCAGGGGATCGGTGACCCATCACCTTCCTGCCGGCAACGGCAACAAATCCTGCTCAGGAAGTCATTCTATCGGGTATGTCTCCCCGGAATTGTTTCGCGAACTCTTTGAACGGGAGGAATTGGAAGCCGGCTTTAGGGACTTCAGCGGCAGAATCCACGAAATAACCACCGCAAGGGATGTTATTGCCCGGGGCCTGAAAAAGAGCGACTGTTCCCAAGAGGAGATGCAAGATCGACTTCGGCGTCTGGCGGAAAAGACGGGAATCGGGGCTGTTTTGGATCGGGACATTTGCGGTCTCTCCACGGGAGAACTGTGCAAGGTCCTCATCGCCAGATCCCTGATGGACAATCCGGAACTTCTCATTCTGGATGAACCCTTTAACGGATTGGATGATTCATCCCGGAAGGTTTTCGCGGACAATCTGGATCGTCTCATACAAGATGGGATGAATGTGGTCTTGATCACCCACCGTTTCGAGGAAATTTTGCCCCGCGTGACGCATATCCTGTATGTGAAAAACGGCGAAATCCATGCCTCCGGAAATAAAGAGGATGTCTTGCGTTTTGCGGCAAGGAAGAATAACCGTCAGGACGGACTCGGATCTCTTCTCC
>JBBSAR010000647.1:0-2258 GCA_038252125.1 Desulfatiglandales bacterium | reverse complement strand
CCGCCAGTTCTTCCAGTTTGCCCAATGCACCTAATGGCTTTGTCTTGTTGTCTATTTTATAAACAGCTTCCGGTCGGAGTCGGTCTGAAACCGGTTTGATGGCTTGAAGTATGGATGTATAAGTCGTTTTGGTTTGCATGTGCGCCCCTTTCTTTCAGTTTTGATGGTTTTCTTGAAGAAACAGGCATATGCAGGCATAACTTCATGGAAGAAGGCAAACGGGAAGGAAAAAATGAGAAGGGCTGAACGGCGGAAATAGCGGCAAAAATAATCCCGCCTTTCAAAAGAGGGAATAAAGAAGAAAGATGTATTACTTCCGTGATTAGAGGATGCATGTACCTGTACCCTTACCGGCCGTTGATGTGGTTTCAACGACGTCAAAAGATACGGATAGCATCCAGCGGAGTTATCCTGAATACGCTAATTGTGGAACAGGCAGGCTTTCTGGCTTGAGGATCATCCTACTGACCGCACCTTCCCGGTTTCCCAGTGGCGTAAACCGCGGAGTTCGTCCCCTCTTACAGCAACGGCTGGCTTGCGATGGATTTGAACCATCTTTCCTTTTAACGGCGGCGGGCTATGATTGCCCACACACCGCACCTGTCATTTTGCTTCTTTCTTTAATACCGTTTGACCATGGTGGTTGTCAATACGGGATTTTGACGAACTCGCAAAAAATCAAAATTCATGCATCTTCGTCATTCCCGCGGGAATCCACAAAAAAGCCCGAGTATTTGATGTACACGTATGCCAGGATTATGCCTAAATAGCGACTATTTACCGCCAGATACCATAGATGTCATGTTTCCTTTTCTCTTGACTAACAAGCCGAAACTCTGTACGATTTTGGTCGTAAAAAGGGCATCCCTCATAAAGACACAAAAAGCGCAAAAGGTTTTGATCTTAATGCCGCGTATGTTTTCTCGTTCCCATGCTCCAGCCCGGGAATGCATGCCATATGGGTTCCCGTGCTGGAGCATGGGAACCAGGTAATAACAACCATCTGAAAAGTGTAAACCAGGGAATGAAGGATGCCTGACAGTTAAACAAATTTGATTTTGGAGTTTTCAATTATGCCCCGTATCGCATTTTTCTTTGGGATTTCCATCTATATGTATCTCGACGACCATGGGACGCCACACTGTCATGCTATGTATGGCGACTACGCGGGCTAGTTCAGTCTGGAGAGCGGCGAGATACTGGCCGGTCAGATGCCGCCCGTGCAGATGAGCAAAATCAAACAATTCATCCAGAGCAATCAAGTAGAGCTGATGGAGAAGTGGAATGAACTCACTGATTAAGACGCCTTGGCCCCAGGCCGTGAGTGTGGTAGCGCTTGAGCAACGGCGACTCTGTGTTCAAATGAGTGATGGCCGCGAGATCATGCTTGATCTATATCCCTTGGTCCAACGCCGCGACGTCTATTGGCGTCTTAGACAGGATCGTTATTTTCGTCAGGTGAGCGTGGATCCCCTCGGAGGGATCTGCTGGCCCGAGGGGGAAGACCTGGCGCCGGACGGGCTGGAACGGTATGAAGTCAGTGTCCAGGCAATGTGTTGAGGATAGCTTTGAGAGGTTCAGGCAGGTCCAGTTCGATCGGTTCGCAGTCCCGCTTTGGAAGGGGGCTTTTTTCGCTCTTGTGTCAGTTAGGTGATTCGGGGTGTTAGGATGCCATACAATTGGACCAATGGAGTGAAAGCGGTGGCTTCAAAGCTGACATATCCATTCTTGCATTGGGCGATCTTCATTTTCTCGCCTCCCATCCGTCTGAAAATCGGCCTAAATTGGATCAATCGACGGTAAAGACTTATGCACGAAAACTTCTTCCGCGACCGGACAAGGGAAAAATTGACCGACCCCAACATATTGGTGCGCCACGAGGGCGCAAATTACCAGCGGGTGAAAGTCCCGTCCGGGAAATTGTCGGTACATCCCGGTAGCTACCCAGGCAGTGGGGTAGGGAGACCTCCTTGCTGAAGCCCTGGGGACAAATGTAAACTTTTAGGTTGCAGCAACCTGACAGGCCGTAACGCGAGTGAACCTTGAGCAGGCCTCAAAAGGACAGTCGTGGAAGCCGACCCGCCCTATATTCGGGGAAGGCCGCAGCGGGATAGTGAGCGCGTACCGCTCCGGCTGCGGCCGGCCTGACAGACGCCAACATCATCCATTTGTTTCCAAACCGTTATTCAATCAATAATCATAAATCGACAATTATAAATCCTTAAGGGCTCCCTCAATATATGGAGGTTCCACCAAAT
>JBBSAR010000646.1:0-2263 GCA_038252125.1 Desulfatiglandales bacterium | reverse complement strand
GCCTCCCGACGATTTCCTTCACCGGTATCCGCACCGTTTGAGCGGGGGACAGAGACAAAGGGTTGCCATCGCTCGGGCCATGATTCTGAATCCGAAATTCGTGATTGCGGACGAACCCACTTCCATGCTCGATGCTTCCATCTCCGCTCAGATTTTCAACATCCTGTTGAAAATGAGGAATGATTTTGGCGTCACACTGCTTTTTATCACCCACAGCCTGGCCGCCGCACGTTACCTGTGCGACCGGATAGCGGTTATCTACAGAGGAAATCTCATGGAAGTGGGCCCAGGAGAGGAAGTCATCGGCAATCCCATGCACCCGTATACCAAGGCTTTGCTGGACGCCATACCCAAATTCGGTCAGAAAGAGACCGTGAGACGGTACGGTACGCTTCTAACCAGGGAACGTGATGGGGGCAATGGGGAAGAATGTGCTTTCTTTTCCAGGTGCAACATGGCCGAAGAAAAACAATGCAGCAGGGCGAAGCCCGGGCTAAGCGAACGCAGCCCGGGGCATCAGGCGGCCTGTTTCTTTTAATGCATGCCGCTATTTGAAAGATGCTGATACAGGGCCTGAAACAGATCAAGCGAATTTTTAGCAGCCTGAACGGTCCCATCATCGGCGTTGGCATGACCGCCTTTTCAAGAATTGTCCCCGCCTCTTTTCTTCCGTCCTATCGTATCATCTGCAACCAAAGAACCTGTGATCTTTCCCTCCTGAGAGAAAAGGTCCCTGTTTTCTGTCTTGGGGAAACGATCGGGGCCGACTATTCAATTAAGGTGGAGAATTCTTTTCAGCTGCTCTCCGCGCCGGGCGTAGAGGAGGTCCTGAACTTAGGGAAGGGGCCCAAATACCTGTTCCTTTACCAGAGCTACCCTGAATTGGAGAAGCTTTCCGAAGAGAAGGGGTGGCGACTTCTTGCCAACCCGTCCGAGCTCCGCATCCGAGTGGGACAAAGGTCGTTTTTTGAAAAGACAGTTTCGGACCTGGGACTCCCGAAAATTCCCGGGGGGATTTTTCCTTGGAGCATGATGGAAGAGCGGGGCTATGAAAACTGGGCGGAGGAACTGGGCGCCAAGTTTGTGGTTCAGCTTCCTGAAATTCAAAAGGGAGGAGGTAGGGGGACCTTTTTTGTAGGATCAAAGGGAGAGTATGATTCCCTGCAAAGACGGCTGGCGAATGGAATCTGGCGTGGAGTCCAGCTCACATCCGTTTTGGTTCGCCGTTTTCTGGAAGGGATTCCCGCGAGCGTAGCCATCTGCGCGACCAGAAACGGGATGCTCATTTCAGGACTTCAAGAACAGCTCATCGATCTTCCCTATTGCCGCGGTTTTGACGGAAACGGTGTATTCTGCGGCCATGTCTGGGGCGGGAAAACTTGGCCCGAATCCGTGTTGACCAAAGCCCGGGAACAGGCACGGAAGGTCGGCAGCCACCTTGCCTCCCTGGGTTACAAGGGTATCGCGGGGATAGATTTTATCGTGCAGCCGGATGAAGAAACCGTATATCCCGTGGAGATCAACCCGCGGCTTACGGGCGCTTTTCCCGTTCTTTCTCTTCTGCACATGACACATGGGATTGCCCCCATGGAAGCCTTTCATCTCCTGGAGTTCCTGAATATGCCGTACCAGGTTGATGTGGAGGGTCTCAACAGGCAGTTCGCCCGGCCTTTGAATGGGAGCCATTTCCTTGTGTTTTGTGGGAGTGGCTGGAAAACTGAGTCTTTCAGGCCGCTCAAGGCGGGCATCTGGGAATACGATCAGGAAAAAAGGAGCTGTTCCTTCGTGAAAGGATCCATCGACCTGCAAGAGGTGAAGAACCCAAGGCAGTTTATCATCGCGGACGGGCCCCCGGATGGCGGGCCTGTTGAACCAGGCGGCATAGATCCATTCCGCAGGTTATGCAGGATTCTTTTCCCTTATTCCATGGAGAACGAGAAGCGGTTTCGGGACGAAATTCCTATTATCGTAGAGTGGATTCAGAGAGAGTGTATGGCTTTGCTGTGAAAAAACTTCCTTTTGCCATATCTATTCCCCACTGCTCAGCGAAGGTCCCTGCCGCATTAAGAAGCACGCTGGGCTTTACGGATGAGGAAATGATGGAATCCGTGGACAGGGGAACTTCCGAGATTTTCGGTTCCCTGCCGTCCGGCGCAATCCTGTGTGCCCAATGGAGCAGGCTGATTGTGGATCTAAACAGGGATCCCGACAGGCGAGACCGTAAGGGAGTCGTGCCCCATGTGGACTATCATGGCCGCGTCGT
>JBBSAR010000645.1:0-2264 GCA_038252125.1 Desulfatiglandales bacterium | reverse complement strand
CTGAAATCAGGCAGGAAGGCACCGACCCCGAAAAAAGGGAAAGTAAAAAGGCGGAAGAAGTAAACCCTCTGCAGGAATTTTATGAAAAGAAAAAGGCGGCAGAGATTAAGTTGAATGACGCGCTCAAGAGGCTTCGTGAAGCAACCCGAAGCAAGGACGCGGCAGCCAAGGAAAAGGCAAGGCAGGACATGAGAAAGTTTTCCACGGAGATCTATGGTATTACGGAAGAAGTGAAAGAAAAAAATGGGGGTGAACTCCCGGAAGACTGGTGGAAGGGCAAGAAGGAATGATGGAGGCGTAAAAAGACAAAATCTCACGCAAAGGCGCAAAGCTCGCGAAGTTAAATGATTAATATTGAATGATATTTTCTTTGCGTCTTTGCGAGAAAATACCACTTTTTTCGGGACCATCAGAAATGATTCGAACAGAATGGGTAATATAATGCATTAACATCACAGTTAGAGATTCTGGATTTTATTATCCTGGAAAAACCTGTTATTCTACTGAAATCCTCTTTTTGAATTCATAAGTTTCAGCTTGACAAATTTAAACAATCTGAACAGACTGATTATAGATGAAGACTTTGAAGTTAGAAGACAAAAGTATTTCCCAAGGAGCGTTGATTTGCGAAATACCTGTTAGTAACGCGAAATTGATCTTAAGGTGCCCAGCATAATCACTTTGCATTGGAATTGAGCCGTGGAATTTGAGTGGGATCCCAACAAAGCTGCAAAAAATCTCGCTAAGCACGGTGTCCCATTCTCCGAAGCCGCCACAGTATTTGGAGATCCTCTCGAAATTACAATCGATGATCCTGATCATTCCGAGTCAGAGTTCCGGTTTCTCTCAATTGGCCGAAGTGAAGCCGGTCGGCTACTCATTGTGTCTTATACCGAACAAAACAATCACATCCGAATCATCACTGCGCGGCCGGCAACGCCGCGGGAGGCCCGTCACTATGAATCATGATCAAATTCTTAACGCAGAAGATGACATACGCTCAGAGTATGATTTCTCAACTGGTGTTCGGGGTAGGCATTTCCGGGCATATAGACAAGGGACCAATCTGGTGCCACTTGACCCAGATGTAGCGGAGATGTTTCCAGACGCTGTTGCGGTTAATGAAGCTCTCCGCCTTTTAGTTAAACTTGCAAAACAGCGTGTGCAGTTATCCGCAAATGCCGAACCAGACGCCTGAGTGAACAGCGGAAAACGAACAGTGTCTGACAGCAATGTCGATAATAACGGACTTGATGATTCCAGGCCATGTCAACAGGAGGATGTTGGGACGATGGCAGCGTTAAATGAGGCGGAACAGCTTATTTCCATGATGACTGCGGGCGAAAAAGCACAGGTGCTTAAATGGATAGCCCGAGATTTCGAGGGGAGTTCTCCCGGGGTGGAAAGCGACCTGACCATAGCGGGTGGAGCGCCTTGCATTCTGCGTACCAGAATTCCGGTCTGGGTGCTCGTTCAAGCCAGAAAATTAGGGGCCAGTGAAGCTGAACTGTTGAACAGTTATCCAAATCTGCGAGCCGAGGATCTGGTAAATGCCTGGGGGTATTATCGGCTGCACCGAGCTGAAATCGATCAGCAAATCGCAGAAAATGAGGAAGCTTAAGGATGATTCGCTTGTTGGCGGACGAAAATCTCCCTCTGCCTGTGGTAGAGAAATTGAGGTCCCTCGAACATGATGTAATGACACTCCAAGAAGCAGGCAGAGGGAACCAACAATTTCCTGATAAAGAAGTATTGCACCTGGCAACAGAACAAAATCGGGCTGTCGTAACCCTGAACCGCAAACATTTTATTCGGTTGCATCATATCAACGAAAAGCATGCTGGCATTATTGTTTGCTCCATGGATCTTGACTACGCTGGTCAAGCCTATCGAATAGATCAAGCCGTCAAATCTTTTGCATCACTGGAGGGGTTGTTGATTCGGATTAATCGTCCAGCTTAACAGACTGTTTCATTTGAAGGTTTTATGAAAGGAATTCTAATTGTAGTACTGTTTGGATTGTCGTGTTCTTTTTTCTCGTTCCCTTGTTTCAGCATCGGAATGCATACCATATAGGTTCCCAATCTGGAGCACCTGCCCGCCAATGCGGTTCCCCCTTTTTTTCACGCAATGCAGGGGATACGAAAGCGAGAAAGGGTAGTTGGCGGCAACTTGATAGGCTATGGCAGGCGGGTGGGAACCAGGCAATGACCTTGATCTTCTCGTTCCCCCTGATCCTGTCAAAAACTGAAAACAAGGGGTGG
>JBBSAR010000644.1:0-2264 GCA_038252125.1 Desulfatiglandales bacterium | reverse complement strand
TGTTCAATGCCGGGGCTATCCGAAGCAACATCGTGGTGCAGTCGGAACTTCAGGAACAGGCCCTCATACAATACGAGAGCGCGGTCCTGAATGCGCTGAGAGAAGTGGAAAATGCCCTGGTTGCCTACGCCGAAGAGCAGAATCGCCGGAAGGCCCTGAGTGCATCCGCCAAAGCGGCTGAGCGGGCGGTCGAACTTTCGGAGAGCCAGTACCAGGCGGGTTTGATCGACTTCACCAGTGTCCTGGATGCGCAGCGTTCACTCCTCAATTTTCAAGAGCAACTGACCCAGACCGACGGAGCGGTAACCAGCAACCTGGTCCGCCTCTACAAAGCCCTCGGCGGGGGATGGTCGCCCCTCCCCCGGGATGGGGATGCGAATACCGCGGAGCCTTGAAAAATCATCAAAAGCGAGTGAGTAATGGTCAACCATCCGCGGAAATTCATCCAACCCGTTACGATCCAAAAACCCCTGGAAACGGTTCAGAACATCGGTCGAAGAGGCTCGGTTTAATCAGAAGAATGCGGCCAGGATATTGGGCTTAACATACCATCAATTTCGAGGGCTGTATCGTAAATACGGAGAGGATATCAAACAGGACTGACGGACACTCTTAAAGCAGGGCGGTTATCCACTTGCACATTAAAAGCCTCCTTATGAATACCCATGTCCGGTGGACGGTTGACCTTGCATCCGCTTGAGGATGGTTCGCACGCGGATACGGGTGTTCAAGATATAGGCCTTTTCAGGCTGCCTGGGAAGCGGTTTCCCTTCCCATTCTTCTCTTTTGACACGTTCCGCCACCCGATTCACATCTCCATGTTCCTCGCCGAGGAGCCTTTCCACCATCTTGACGTATTGAGCGGCATGTCGGAGAGACTCCTGCAGATAGGACCTGACATCGACGCCGGTGAGCACCAGGTTGTGCCCCGTACAGAGGACTTCTACGTCCAGTGACATTATCTTTTCCAGAGACTCCCGGTAGGCGTCATAGTCTACAAGGAATTCAGACACGCCATCACAACCGGCGGATTCAGAGGCCACCAGAATTTTCATTTCAGGTATCCAGTATGACAGAAAATCCCATGTGTGTCCCGGGGTTCCCAGCACCTGGATATCCTTACCCGGAGCCACGGAAATCACCTGCCCGGGCTCCAATACATCATCCACCGTGAAGGGCTCGAAATCTCCACTATAAAGATCCTCAACCCCCCACGACAAAAGCTCCGGATATGCCGCGAGGTTAAGATCCCGGATCTGACCGACTACGGTAGTGCGGGCCAATGTGTCGCGCAGTTTCCGGGAGGCGCCGATGTGCAAATTCGGCCAGTGCGCCTTGAAGCGCGCGGCCGCGCCGATGTGATCCCAGTGGGAGTGGGTAAGCAGAAGGAAGGCCGGCCTGCGTTGATCGAGCACCTTCCCGATCTCCGTCACATAGCGGGAGCCCAGGGCGGTGAAGCCTGCGTCAAAAAGAACGGGGGCGGGTCCATCCATAAGATACACCGGCGCCGCGGAATGACCAAGCACATGAAAATTATCGATGATTTTTCCGGTAGTCGTTATTCGCATAAGAGAAATACGGCGGAGCGCTATGGGGTAACGATGGGAAAGTTAGCCCGGGGTTTATGAAAAAGCATCAAAAAGCGTACCAGAACCATCCGGCTGCCGTCTATTTCAAGATCGTCGGAAAACAGGGTATCTTTGATGCCGGCCTTGCCGGCGACCATGGCGATGAAAAGGTCATGGGTCACCCGCATCGTTGCGTCGGCCTTGGGGTCCGGGGCGGTTTTACGGTGGTGCAGCACGGAATTTTCGAGGGTCAGCACGTAGCTTTCATTCAGATCGGTAAAAGTGATGTTGATCACCATCTGTTTTCCCTCGGCATCCGGTCCGTTCAGTCTCACGGCCATGCTGCCAAAAAAATAGGAGACAGGGGTCAGTTTCAAGACATTGAAAGGCCGAATCCGTTTATATAGAATCCGTCCATAGAATGCAATGGATTGAAAGAGGCTGTAGAAGGGTATAATTCGCATCTTATTCAAATTCCCTTGCAGCCAAATACGGATCTGAAACCCATTCCGTCACAAGGTCTTTTTTGCTGCCGCATCTGATTCCTTTAGAGCGCCGGCTATCACCGACTCTTTTCTTTCGTGTCGCTTTGTTGTATAGTCTCGCCCGGGAGGTTGCATTTCGTGAGGAAAATATGTTCAAGATTTTTTTCGGCGGTCCTGTTTGCTGCCGTCATTCTGACCTGTGAAGCAGGCT
>JBBSAR010000643.1:0-2271 GCA_038252125.1 Desulfatiglandales bacterium | reverse complement strand
TTGCATTACCCAGGAAATGGCGGATCAAAACAATCCACCCGATTCTTATCAAAATCAATTCGGATGTACTGCCAAAAACGCGACCCATATCGGAAACAAATACAGATTGGACTTCGTTTGTGCCAGCTCCCAACTGAAGGGAAATGGAACAGCGGAAGGGACTTTTACGAGCCCGGAGAGATTCTCAGGGCGAACTGAATTTGATGGCGTTGCACAAGGCAATTCTTTCAATGAGCATGCCGATATCAGCGGTCGATGGATTAGTGCAAGCTGCGGAACGGTAAGGCCACCGCATTGATCTCGCATATCCCTACGACCAAGCTCAGCACGAAAGGTGCGTCAAACATCGATATAATCCGGCTATCTCAATTTAGGGTGAGTGAAGACAAAAGGCAGAACCGACCCCTTCATTTTGTACGCAAAACTCTTCATAAAAGCAATAGTCGGATTCACAAAAGACGCCGCTATGTCTCTCTTATAAGTAGCAGCGTGTATTTTGATCCGCGAGTTCAGGTTCGAAGTGCAATTCTGATTTACAGGTTGGGTGGGCGAGATGCTGTAGCATCTGAGCCCCTCAAGCGCCAAGTCAAATGAGCACACTTCCCGCTATTCGCTGATCGCCCCGGGGCGCTCAACGCCGACCTCTTCTTAGCCCATCCCTATTCCTCATAGGAAGGCGGCGCCAACGAGAACATGAACGGCCTCATCCGCCAGTTCTTCCCGAAGAAAATGTGCTTCGAATCTATCACCATCAAAGACATCGAACCCGCCATGCATCGCCTCAACCACCGTCCCAGAAAATGCCTCGGCTTCAAAACACCTCACGAGGTCTTCATGAACCAGTTACACTCTCGTCATAACGCTGTTGCACTTCAGACTTGAATCCGCCGGGAAATTTGTTCGTGGAAAACAGGATATATCGATAAATGTCTAAAATATGAAACCGCTTAAATACATCATTATTGTTTTTGCCCTTAGTTGGACAACCGCCGCCCTGGCAGGTGAGCCGCTTGGTTTTGGCTTATCGAAAAAATATTGTCTGGGAGATGTTTGTCTTGGCGAAGCAGACGCAGACCATCCAGAGTTGAAAATTGGCGAGGCATTAAGGAAAGCGGCCCGTTACAAGAAGATTCCCATTTGTAACCGCTCGGATGCCTCGGTGTATGTGCGGGATATCAAATTCAGGAATGGCACGCAAGGGATCATCTACCTGCTTGCCGACCCCGGGAATCTAGATGCCCGGCCCGAAAAATATTTTCGCATCAGCAGCATCACCGTGAAATTCGACCCGTTTCTTTCGGCGGAAGGCGTCAAGGAGCTTCAGCAAAAGATTGCCGGTCGTTACAGCATGGAACGGTCAAGTTCATATGGCTTTGGGGTCAAGGACGGAAAGCGTACAATCAATTTGACAGTTTCCCCCTGGGAATCAAGGATTGCCGTTAATGGCATAGATAACCCGGAGTTTCAGGCCCAGCCTGGATGCTCGCCAAAACCGCCTAACCTGTAAAAGTGGTGGGTTAAAGATTGACGATCACTTAACGTACTGTAGTCGTTCGCTTGCTTCTGATAGGCGGGGGTTTGGCATATACTTCACCCCATCCTTCTTACCGTTTCTGGTGATAAATCCATGGAAGAAATTCTACAACACCTGAAAAAGTATGGTGACCAACTCGACAAGGAGATCGCTGTAGCTACAGGCATCTCCCTTACTAATGTGCGCCTCCAGTTATCAGAACTGGCTGCCAAAGGAGAGATTATGGTGTGCAGCTCGATTAGGTTCGAGAAGGGGGAGAAAGTCGAGGGAATACGTTGCCGGTTATCTGGATATATTCCTCCAGCAGCACCGGGCAGGAAACCAAAAGTTTAGTTCAAAGCCACCATCGGTGGTGTCAGAAATTCTGTGTGTAAAAGGCCGGGTTAAAAATCAGTTCAGTGCGTCGGTGAACCGCTCGCCGAACAGAATGGCGAACTGGTTGGCCGCCTGCTTCCATGTCACAGCAGGCATCTTCCAATCTTTTTCGATATTGCGCAAGGCCAGAAACAGCAGCTTGGCAGCGGCGTCATCGCTGGGGAAATGGCCGCGATTCTTGACGATTTTGCGTAGCTGCATGTGCAGGCTCTCGATGGCATTGGTCGTATAAATAATGCGCCGCACCTCGGGTGGATAGGCAAAGAAGGGAATCACCTGTTCCCATTGCCGTCGCCACATTGCCACCACCGTCGGAAATTTTATGCCCCATTCACTCTGCGCAAAGGCATCCAGCGCGTCAG
>JBBSAR010000642.1:0-2277 GCA_038252125.1 Desulfatiglandales bacterium | reverse complement strand
ATTCCCCGTTTCAGGTGGGCAGCCATCACCTGGCACGATGCTTCGTCAGGGCGGGGTACGAGGTTGCCTACATTTCCTCTCCCGTCACACCCATACATATTTTGAAATGTTCCGACGCTGGAACGAGAGACCGGTTTAGGACGTATAAAAAGGGCGGGGAAAGGCATTGCGGGAACGGGCTCTGGGCTTACGTGCCATTCGCGCTCCTTTCTCCCGACGGAAGGCCCCTTTTGAACAGGGAATGCTTCATCCGGAACTGGTTTATACTGACCGTTCCCGGTGTTGTCCACCGGGTGTTTCGTGAAGGTTTCGGGGATGTGGACATCCTGTACCTTGACAGTATCTTTCAATCATTCTGGTTGAAATCTATCCAATATCGTACATCGGTCTTCAGAATCATGGACAACCATCCGGGATTTCCCGGGTGGGGACCCGGCGTGGGCAGGCTTACAAGAAAAGTGGCAAAAACCGTAGATGCCGTTGTTTATTCCGCCGAAACCCTTGAACCCTATGCCAGGGGTATGGAGCCGAAAAAGGCGGTTTATCTGCCGAACGGGATAGATTTCGATGCCGTGATACACGGGCCGAGAGAACGGCCCGCCATCATGGAAAAAATTCCCCGGCCTATTGCCATGTACGTGGGCGCCATGGAATCCTGGTTTGATTTTGCGCTGCTTGAAGAAACCGCCAGAGCCCTGCCGGGCCTGTCTTTCGTGCTCATTGGTCCGGATTCGTTGGCCAGATCAAAAATAAGCGGCCTCTCCAACGTTTACCTCCTGGGACCGGTGAAACATGATCAAATCACCCGATATCTGTATAACGCCGACGTGGGGATTATTCCGTTTAATGTTTCGGAATACCCTCTGCTTGTAAATTCCGTGAACCCTCTTAAACTGTATGAATATATGGCCTGCGGTCTTCCGGTGGTTTCCGTGGAATGGGAAGAGCTGAAGAGGATCAACAGTCCCGCAATGCTCTGCCGCGGGAAAGAGGACTTTATCAAAGCGGTGGAGAAGGCTATCCATGAGCCGCGGGATAATAAGGGGCTTGTCCGGTTTGCGGAAAAGCATGACTGGTCCGGGACTTTCAAGAAGTTGCAGGGAATTCTGGAAGGGTGACAAACCGAATGGATTCTCCTGTGAGAGTACTTGTGAATGCCATCCCCATGGTCATGGTCAACACCGGTATCAGCCGTTATCTGCGGTGCCTTTATTCAAACCTCGAGCGTTTGTATGGAAACAGACTGCAAATCGGATATTTTGACGGGGTCCGTGTTTCTTCAAAAATGCCCGATGGGCCTGCCGACCTGAATCGCTGGGCAAAGAGGGTGGATCTTTTCTGGGAACTTCCGGTTGTTCCTGCTTTCATGTTGAGAGTGATGTTCCAGTGGATGAGAGAAGCGCTTTTTCGAATGCATACGGCGCACTATGATATCTATCACGAAGCGGGATTCTTTCCTTTTGCCGTTCCCCGAAAAATGAAAACAGTTTTTACCGTACATGACCTGTCTTTAATGCGATTTCCCCATCACCACCCGAGGGAGCGTGTGCTCTATTCCCGTCTTTTTTTCCAACGCAGGTGCAAAACAGTCGATCGTTTCTTATCCGTATCCCGGTTTACTTCCAAAGAAATGCAATGTTATTTGGGCGTTGACCCGGAAGAAATATCTATCACGCCTGAAGCCCACGACCCTTCCGTATTCTATGGAAGATCTTCCCGGGAAGTGGCATCTTTCCTCCATCGTCGTGGACTGCCGGCCCGATATTTCCTTTTTGTGGGTGGCGGGGACCCCAGAAAAAACCTCGATGTGGTTTCCGAGGCTGTGGCGGATATAGGAATGGACGTCCCCCTGGTCACGGTTGGATGGTCCGGATGGTCTGAAAGGGAACAGCAGGAAGATAGGATTTCTCTCGGCTATGTGAGTGACGATGATCTTGCCCGCCTTTATTCGGGCGCCGTCGGCCTGGTTTTTCCCAGCAGTTATGAAGGGTTTGGGTTGCCCATCCTTGAGGCCATGGCCTGTGGGTGTCCTGTGGTTGCCGCGCGAAAGGCGAGCCTTCAGGAAGTGGCGGGAGAGGCTGCGTTATACGTGCATGACCCCCGAAACAGGGTCGAACTCGGAAATGTCCTGAAAATGCTCCTCCTGGAAAATTCGATTCGGAATGAACTGGTAAGAAAAGGTCGCTTGCAGGCAGAAAAGTTTTCCTGGGAAGACACGGCCCATGAAACTTTCCGCGCTTTTCTTCAGGTTCTGGAGGGTTGATTCCCCATGAACAT
>JBBSAR010000641.1:0-2288 GCA_038252125.1 Desulfatiglandales bacterium | reverse complement strand
TGCATTATATTACCCATTCTGTTCGAATCATTTCTGATGGTCCCGAAAAAAGTGGTATTTTCTCGCAAAGACGCAAAGACGCAAAGAAAATATCATTCAATATTAATCATTTAACTTCGCGAGCTTTGCGCCTTTGCGTGAGATTTTGTCTTTTTACGCCTCCATCATTCCTTCTTGCCCTTCCACCAGTCTTCCGGGAGCTTACCCCCATTTCTTTCTTTCACTTCTTCCGTAACGGCATAGATCTCCGTGGAAAACTTTCTCATGTCCTGCCTTGCCTTTTCCTTGGCCGCCGTGTCTTTGCTTCGGGTTGCTTCGTGAAGCCTCTTGAGCGCGTCATTCAAGTTGAGCTCTAACGGCTTTTTCCTTTCATAAAATTCCTGCAGAGAGTTTACTTCTTCCGTCTTTTTACTTTCCCTTTTTTCGGGGTCGGTGCCTTCCTGCCTGATTTCAGCCGGGGGAGGAACCGATTCGCTCTGATCGGAAGTTTTTTCGATGATGGATGCGACGGATTCCTCGGGGATCCCTGTGACCCCGCCTTTTGTTTGAAATTTTATCTCATTGCCTTCTTTCCAGTAACGTTCTGTTCTTAGTTTTCCCTCATTTCGGAGGGGCGTCAATTTTCCCTGAATTAAACAAGAAAGCACGGAAAAAAGCGTAGGCATGGAAAAAAGTTCTATACTGAAAAACTTATGGGCAAGTTTTGTGCCATAGGATATATGGAAAATAAGGCAGCTAACGCTTCGGAGAAAGCGCCTCCTGCAACATCGAAAGAGGGCATTGAGGACCACAACAAACCTGAAGAAGTGGGCGAAGGCCCTGTGGCGCGAAACCATCCGGAGAAAAAATCTCCGTTCCTCCTGAAAAGAAGAAAGAATTGGACGCGGTATTAAAGGAATTTGATCTTGTCAAAGAGCGATTCAACCATGTGGAGGTTATGTCCAAAGAAGAAATTTACCGGTTGGACAAAGAATTAAGAGCCTTAAGAGATAAAATCATTACGACCGGGCTTGGCGGCGCATGCGCTTCCCAGCTTTCTGAAATCGTCTCTATGGGGACCAAAATCGAAAATGTCCTCAAATGGAGAGGTCAATAAATTCTGTATCTTTTCCCAGCCCGGGAATCAACCAAATATCTGCCTGTTCACCGCAAAATGTTTTTGAAAGCTATCATTATGGCTTTTGGGTTAACATTCTCGGTGGAAGGCTTATAGTGATCCCGGACGGTCTGCATCTTTCCAAGGATTGTGTATCGGGATATTACTTGCGTTAAAGTCAGTTACATTTCGCGTTACTAATACAAGATTATGTGTGTAAGCAATTGCTGCTATAAGGCTATCCATAGAAGACATCGGCATACCTGATTTCTCTGCCTGGCCTTGCATTATTCCCCAATTCTCAGCATCTGCAAGGTCAAATGAATAAATACGATCTCGATAATCTTCCAATAACGTGTTGAGCCACTCCGTCAATCTGTCTTTTCTTTTAGAATCCGGCAATTTTATAAGCCCCTTGCGGATTTCGCCGATAGTAATCACGCTTAGAAACAATCTCTCTGATGGAGTGCTGTCGAGCCAATCCAGAACGATTGGATTTGGAAAATTTTTAACGAGTTCAGAGATAACACATGTATCTAATAGATATCTCACAACTCAATGCTCCTTGGAAAATCTCTTTGTCTTTCAAATTCAAAATCATCATCTATTTTCGGGCATCCGAGTAGGAAATCTTTAAAGGAAGGCTTGCTCGAAAGTAAGTCTTCGTATTCTTTTATGGAAACGACCACAACAGCTTTTTCTCCTCGACGCGTTACGTACTGAGGTCCTTTTTTTAAAGCATCTTGAACAAGTTTACTGAACTGAGCCTTTGCATCTTGCAATTTCCAAACCGGGTTCATTTTCCCTCCTTATTGTTAGAGACACTAGTCAGTCTGGTCAGATTCTTCGAACTTGTCAAGTTAAAACTTCATGCGCAACAAAAACAGCCATGGCCGGTCGCAGGGGTGGGTTTCTATTCCTCGAAATGCACCCTCCATCACGGCCGATCTTGGCGGCGTATGCGCTTCCCAGCTCTCTGAAATCGTCTCCATGGGGAGCAAAATCGAAAATGTTCTCAAGTGGAGAGGTCAATAAACCCGTTTCCATTTCGCGCATAAGTCTAAATGTTGTGAGGTTTTCAAAAACCTGCGACTAATCAATTGGAAAGACAAGTTTATTTACGCTGACATGCAAAGGTTAACATCTTTTATCATTCAGCATGTTGACCTAAAGGCACAGAACAAGGTGTCTG
>JBBSAR010000640.1:0-2294 GCA_038252125.1 Desulfatiglandales bacterium | reverse complement strand
AATGGGCTCATCATCCAGCAACAGCACTTCCAATCCCTTTGGCATTTTTTACCTCCTTATATAATGGATTCCAACAGCAAGGTTGTGACCAAAGATGCGTGAGACCGAACAGCCGTTTCATTCTGTTGAGGCCTCGTATCAAGCGCTCTCCGCCGCCTGCCGAAAAATATTGCTGATGACATGGACCTCCACATAAGCCACACCCGGAATTTTACATGCCAAGGCCCGAATGTTTTCCGCTTTTTTTCGTTTTTCTCTTTTGAGCGCTTTGGTGCGTACCACCACCGTGGAGCCTTTTGCCGTTACATATACATCCGGATATTTTTCCATCAGCGCCAACTTCACTCGAATGGAAAGCTCCTTGTCTTTCAAGCATTTGATGGAATAGGTCATGGGCTGGAACTTTCGGTACGAAATCGTCTCCGCAATGGCCTTTACCGCTTCATCGGATTCGATTTGACTCAGACTGATGACCATATCATATTCCGAAGGGTCTGTTTCGTCCCTTTTAAAAACGTCAAGAGACCAGCGTCTGCTGGCGTTTTCCTGCTTTTTAAGAATCTTCCTTGCCTTTTCCAGGCCCACCTTTCTTTCGGCGGCAATCCGGGCGGCCCACTCCTCAGCCTTGGAGAGTACCCGTATCTTGAGTACGTGGGAGATGCCCAGGACGTAGAGGTGGGCCGCCAGTCCATGACACACCACGTTGTCGGTCAGGAGACGAGACATTACTGCTGCCTGGATAGTCGCCAACGCACGGTTTTTACTCTTTGATGAGAAGATTAGAGAGGAGGAAGACGGTTCCAGGGAATTGCGGATCTTTGGCTCGGGGATACCCGATGACTGGGCTACTTCACCCAATATTTCCCTGTCCAGAAAGGCATACTCCGTGGCCTCGGCGACTCTCTGCGCTACTTCGCGTCCGGTCTCATAATGATCTGAAGAAATCAGGATAATGGACATGATCGAATCCTCACAGTGAAAAGATGGTACTCCGGTTTCCCGGGGTGTAGATGATTAGACGGATATCTGTGGCAATTTCTGGGTGGCATGAACCTCCAGATCGTTGACCCCTTCCATTTTTTCGGCGATCTCCTTGGCCTTTTTTTTGATTCTTTGAATCTGCCTTTCATTTCCTTTGGCATACACCAGAATATTGCCATATTCGCTTTTAACGCCGATATTGTCAAATGAATCGGACAGCGCGGCTTTCATTTCGCAGGCCATCGCGTAATCTTCTATCTTTTGTTGAGCCTGTTTGGTCGTCTTGAAGGGCGCCCTGTTGACTGCATCACAGATGATATCGACGGCATCCCCTACGGTGAATTTGTGAATATGAACCACCAGATCGTACAGTGAACTATCCCAAGGGTCCGCTCCGTACAGTGTACGGGTCCATTTGCGGCGTTCCTCATCGTCCTTTAACAGGAGCGTCCGTGCCTCCTCTTCGGAAATCTTTTCTCGTTCCATTTCGGCCTGGACGCGATCTTCCAAATCGGCAATCACCCGCACCTTCAATATGTGGGGGATGCCTTTGAGAAGGAGTTGCCCGGCCAGACCATGATAAACCACATTATCGCTTTTTACGTTCTGGATCAGAGCAAACCGAATATAAGAGATAAAAGCGTGCTGACTGCGGGAGAACCTGTCCAGAATGGATGGCGCATCGTGGATGGCGCGCACCAGTCTGATTTCGGGAACATGAAAGTGATCGCTTGCATCCAGGAGAACTTCCCTGCTGATGCATCGGTATCCAAGACGTGAGGCGACCTTTTCGGCTACCTCCTTTCCTTTGCTGTAGGACCCGCGAGAAATGGTGATAATGGCCATAAATTTCTTTCCCTTTCGTAATTTTTAGACGCCGTAAATGAGCTTGATCATGCCGATCATGACCACGATAAAGACAATGCTGATGACCAGTCCGGCTTTCATGAAATCCACGCTGCGATATCGTCCGGGACCCATGTAGAGCGCATTGACCTGATGGGTCGGAAGCATGAACGAGTTGCTCGTGGCAAGCCCCACTACAAGAGCGGCCATCCTGGGATCCGTGTGGGCCGCGATGGCCATATTGACCACCAGGGGAACCAGAAGAACCGTGGCGCCCACATTAGAGATAACCAGGGTGAAAACAGTGGAAAGCAATCCGATAACCGTCAAGAGTACGATGGGCTGAACGTCCCCTATGGTGTTCAAAATGGTATGGGCGATCCAGGCCGCGGTTCCGGTTTTTTCCGTGGCAATTCCCAGCGGGATCAAACCGGCCAGGAGGAAAATGGTGCGCCAGTCCACGGATT
>JBBSAR010000639.1:0-2302 GCA_038252125.1 Desulfatiglandales bacterium | reverse complement strand
GCTTCTCGGATGTATAAGATGGGTTCATAGGGCCGCGCCAGTAAAGGATTTTGCGATCTTTGTCCCCGGTTGTTGACTTTTCTTTTTCTTCCGTCGCTGAGTTCGATTCGCGCCCCGCGGGAAGCAAGGGCTTGATGACGCCGGGATACCACAAAAACAGTACCAGCGTCGTTATCGAAAGGAGGAGCGCCATGGCCAAAAGGATATATCGTACTTTCATTTCTATTCCTTCCCAATGCCTTTATTTGCGTAATGCGAGCGTCAATTCCGTGAATTTATTTTTGAGCGAGCCCTGAGGCCCGGCTGGATGCGACCGCCCGCAAGCTCCTCCAGCTCCGCCCGCCTCTGATAGACGCTGAACAGATAGCGGTCCCTCTGCAATTCCAAACGAAGCGACTGAAGCTGGGCTCGGATCACGGTGTCGAATTCCACTTTGCCCACCTGGTAAGCGGCAAGGGTGGATTCGGCCCACTGCTTCGCCTGGGGTATCAGGGCATCGTTGTACACGTGATAATTTTCCTGAAATCTGTCGATATCGGTCGCCAGTGCATTGATTTGATGGGGAAGCGTCGCCGCGAGATTTCGATAGGAATGCCGGGCGGCCTCCTGGTGCCTCTTCGCCGCGCTGAGCTTCTTGTCTTGCTTGGTCCTGAACCAGAGGGGAACATTGACGCTCACCGAAACCGAAAATAAATCCGGCAAATCACGGCCCGTAAAGTCTGTCTCCCGCTGCCCATAAGAGGCGGCCACATCCATATCCGGCCAGTAATCTTTTTTGGCTAAATCAATTTCCACCTCCGCCTGGTCGACCTCCGCCTGTCTCACGCCAAGTTGGGGATTCTGTTTGAGGCTTAATTCCTGCAAGGTCTTGACATCGAGTTTAAGACCCGGGAACGGCAAGTGGCCGGGGGGTGTAACAGGGGTGAAATGGTTGCGGTTGAGCAGTTCGTTGATTCGGTCTTCAAGGGTGCGGAGCTCTCGTTCCAGGGAGATTTTTTCATCGACTAACTTGGTGAACTCGACGTGGGCCTCCAGGACATCCTGTTGTATGCCTTTCCCCGCGGCATAACGGCTCTGGGCCACCTTGCGGAGCTGGTCGACCAACTCCGATAGGTGTTCGTTGATTTCCAAACCCCTTTCGATATAACCCATTTCATAGTATGCAACGGCGATCCGGCGGGCAAGCTCGAATCGTTTGGCATTCAACATCCAAAACTGGCGACTGGCTATGGTTGACTGCCTCTGTTCGCGCAGACTCAGTTTCCCGAACCAGGGAAGTTTTTGCGCGATAAAAACCACTTTTTGAGTCATGGGTTCCTGATCAAAACTGAAAGAATTCGTCGGGACGTTTATTGCGCCGAAACCCAGCCTTGGATCATCCAGAGAACCCGCAAAAGGGATCAGGTCCTTTTGGCTGGCAACCTCCTGTTCCAGGCTTGAGATTTCATTGTTTTGTTCCATCCCTTCCCGGATGACCCGGGTGAGGCCGGGGGTCCCCCATATGGGAGACTCCATTCGCGCAAAACCAATGCTTGGGACAGTCGTGCCTATCAGAAATGCCAACAACAGGCCAAAGCAAAATCGTCTCATCCATTCCCTCCTTAAACATTCCATCTGTCTGGATTCTCAACTTAAAAAAATCAAAAGGCATAAATTGGCGATCGCGACGCTGATAAGCATATAAACAAAACCGAATTTGGCAAATTGAAAAAATTTGATGTGATGCCCTGCATCCTCGGCAATCCCTATGGCGGCGACGTTGGCGGAAGCACCGATCATCGTGCCGTTTCCGCCGAAGCAAGCTCCCAGCGCCAGTGCCCACCACAGCACGCCGGATTCCCCGCCGGGGACCTGGCCGGAAAGATAGGCGACAACCGGCAGCATGGTTGCTGTAAAGGGGATGTTGTCCACCAGGGAACTCATTATGGCGGAGACCCACAACACCAGAATGATGGCCAGCGTTAAATTGCCTTTGGAGAGATTTGCGATGCCGTCCGATATGAGCGAAAGCAGCCCGTTTTCTTCCGCACATCCCACCAGTATGAAAAGAAACATGAAGAACAAAAGGGTTTGCCAGTCTATTTCCTCTTGGAGCAAGTTCAATTTCACTTTTTTTGTAACCAGGCCGACGGTGAAAAAAATGGAAGCGCCCGCAAGCGCGGCGATACTCACCTCCATGCCCCAATATTGATGGCTCATGAAAAGAAATATTACGAGAGCCAGGATAAACAACCCGAATCCAAGCAGAAGCCTGTCCGTGATCCGATATTTATCGTGGAGTTTTTTTAGAATGAGGCCGATT
>JBBSAR010000638.1:0-2312 GCA_038252125.1 Desulfatiglandales bacterium | reverse complement strand
GGAGGGAGAGGCGAGAAGAAGGATTAGTAAAAAGGCCACTTGAATCTTTTGAGGTTTGAAGTGTTTGAAAAATGTTGCTCCAAACAGCACGGCGTAACCGACTGCAAGGCCGAAAATAGGCCCTCGGCTCTGGGTTAATGCTGTGGCAAACAGAAGAATGATCAGCGCCATAACATTAAGAGCGACGTGCCATCGTTTAAGTTCCGATGACTTTAGAAGGTTTGCTGTGCAGATGAGCGTGAAGAAAATATATACCCACCCGCTGACGATTGTGTTTTTTCCGAACTGTTCCAATCGGATATGCAAAGGGTGATTTGTATAAAAGGAAATGGCTCCAACCAAAACCCCTAAAGATGCTGTTGCCGAAAGCCACTTCCACATGATGGGGTTGCGTGATGAAGTGAGCAGTAAAGCGGGTAGAGCCAGCATACACACAATGTGACGAAAAACATCTGCCAAATCTGAAGCATTTATCTCCGGTGACCAAAATGCGGATAGAGAAAACCACCCAATACAAAGAATGGCAGTCCAGCAGTGGCGTAAGGAATTTTTGAATGGGTTCTTTTTGACCCATAGGCATATGCCTATAATAACAGAGCCATAAAATAGGCCTCCGAGCTGTCCGCGGTGCGTTGCCCATACGAAACTTAGCAAAAAGGCCGTTAATAGGGCAAACAGGATCCTTTGGTTGGTTCCCGCCAGTTTCCTGCTAGAAGAGGGTGTGTTTGTTTTCATAGTGAAGAAAGCTACCATCAAAATTCTTGGAGGAAAAGATATCAAACTGGCGTTTTTCTCTCGATGAGCATGCCGTTATTTTTTAGCTTATGTTTTTTTATATCCAAACATCCATGTTCTCACGATTCGCCCGCCTCGTTTGAAAAATTGATAACACGTTTCATAAATCGTTAGATCCATCGAGCGGATAAATTCGTCATAATTAAGGGGTATCATTTTGACGGTTCGGTGCGTGCCTTCGCTTTCTTCTACACTAAGGCTCCGTCCACAAATGTCAGAATAATCATTGGCTGTCTGTACCACCAGGTTTGGGTTAGTCCCCCAAATCTTAATTAATGAGTTCCGCCCAAACTTATTGTAAATCCAAGAATCAATAGAACCCCAGTAGGTCATCCATGACCAGATCTTTTTTTCGCTTGGCAACTCATCAAGTAACACATCAAAAATTTTATAATTCATAACGATAGCATGCATGAAAAGGGGACCACGAATTCGCCAGAGGTCAAAGAATTTTCCATCAATGAGTTCCTGTTTTGCTACATAATGTTTGTTAAGTCGTTGGTAGAAGCCGAGATAAATCATATCCCACTCGCTGTCTTGGGACATGACTTCTGCAATCATTTCTCCTTGCCGACCTTTCAGATCATTCCTGAATATGGCATCGTCCTCTAGAATCAAAATGTTTTTGAAATGATGTTGCTTCGCATAGGCGATTGTTTTTCTGTGCGACATGCAGCACCCCGCACTTCCAGCTTTCATTTGTGCTACATTTTTCGGGGTTCGGCTGGTAAACCATGGATGCTGTTTGTATCCGTTCAGGGTTTTTCCATCTACCGCGTCAATTCGGTGTACTTTGCTTTCAACACCGATACCTTTCAAAAAATCGTATAGCCTGTTGAATCGATCCGTCCGGTGTGCCAGATTAATGATGAGAATCGCATCGATCTTATCCCAAAATTGCTCAGATTTTTCCCCCATGTTGTTAAGCCTTCTTTGACATTGTGCGTTTATTATTTAATACCAGTAGTTTTCAATCCATGGTGTCGGGCGGCAGACTTTGTAGAGTTTTTTCCACCCACGGGCGGCTCTGGGAGAATCCGGTAATGACCAGCGTCCGGCTTGTGCGTCCTGAATATCCGGATGACCGTGGAAGGCCAGCACTTTCGTTCCTTTTTTCGGTAGGTGCGGGGTAAGGAAATGGCGCAACGGACCGAAAGGAAGGCAGTGGAAACGAAAAGACTGAAACCATTCCGCTGGCCAAAAATTCAATTTCCCGAATTTTTCAATGACCTTGCTCGATAGATATTCCTGTGAGGCCGTCCCAAAATGTCCAACAATCGTTATTGGATCAGCTTCGAACCCTTTCTTGATAAAACCGAGGGTGCCGACAACAAATGAATAGCAGGTGGCCTGTCCGACGTGATCGCCGCGCGTGTTCCAGTCATTGATGATATAGAATTTATCTTCCTGAGGATAAAGGAATAGCTCGTCGAGGTTATCCATGATGACTACGTCGAGGTCGAAGAAAAAGACCCTTTGTCCGGTCAGCCCGCCAAGGGCATCATCACAGAGTCCCG
>JBBSAR010000637.1:0-2315 GCA_038252125.1 Desulfatiglandales bacterium | reverse complement strand
GAGAAACGGCAGGTCCTGCCGGATCCGAGCCGTTTCTTCCTGAAGAATAGCCGCATCCTCATGAATAAAAGCATCGATCACCAACGGCGGCAGAGAAAAATGATAGGCCATGGTTGCCTCATGTCTCGTTTGGATATAAGAAAGATTGTCCTTATAAGGAAAATTGACCTCAGCGACAAGAATGGCATAGGGAGCCACATATTCCGTCACAATCCTCAAAAATTTGACCATTTCGTGTGTCTGGGGCAGGTTTACGCAACGCGTTCCCGATTCTTTCCATACGTAGGCCACGGCATCCAGACGAATGAACTCAATCCCCCGGGACAGATACTGCATGAACACATCGAGGATCGCCAGCGTCACCTCGGGATTGTGAAAATTGAGGTCTATCTGGTCCTTGCTGAACGTGGTCCAGACGAACTTTCTACCCATGGCAGTTTCAAACTCGGTCAACAAGGGGTGTACGCGGGGCCGAAACACCTGAGAGGTGTCGACAGGTTCGTCAAAACTCAGAAAATAGTCACGATAACGCTCGTCGCCGCGCAGGAACCCTTTAAACCAGTCGGATCGGCTCGAAACATGGTTCATGATCAAATCGGCCATCAAGCGGTAGTCTCTTCCGATAGCCAGAATATCATCCCAATCGCCCAACTCCGGAGCGACTGTCTCATAGTTTATGACGGAAAATCCACCATCGGAACTGCTCGGGAAAAAAGGAAGGATATGCACGCAGGAAACAGCGGATTTCACAAATTTCTTCAAAAACCCGTGCAAGGTCCGGATAGGCTTTTCTCCCTTCGCACGAACGGTATCCGCATAGGTGATCAGGATGGCATCATCTTCGTTGAGTACAATCCTGTCGCCGTATTTCTTTCGTTTTTCAAGAATCACCTCATGGTGTTGATAGGTTTCAACTGTTCGAACCACGCGGTCAAGGATGGGGTCCACGTCCTTTTGAGGATAGAGTTTCTCCAGGATGTCTCTCATATGATGCCGAAAAATGCTTCGCTTCATAAAGCCTCCCTCCATAAAATACGGCGAGATCAAGAGACCTCATGCACACCGGCACAAGGATTCAAAATTACAAAAGCTCCGGGCCTCGGCTCTCGATTTTTTGTATAACTTTTTAAAAGGGCCATAGACAGCAACCGCTGCCTTTGAATTCCTTCTGACAGGAAGCCAACTGGCTCTTATAGGTTCCGGCCCTTATCCTCACTTTCTCGGCCACCTTCATCAGCCAGGGCTTTGCCTGATAGGTTTTCCGGTTGAATCCCCCCATACCCTCGTGATAGGCCAGATATAAATGGTATGCATCTTCCTTGGATATACCGCATTTCAGAGAGCTGAAATGGCAGTACCAGCCGACAAAATCTATGGCATCCCCAAAATCATCGCGATCGGCAAAAGAACTGCCAACGCTGTCCTGATATTCCTCCCACGTCTCATCCTTGGCCTGGGCGTATCCATACGCCGAAGAAGGCCGCGGCCCCGGAAAAATCCATAGACAGGCGCCTCGGGGAGGCCTTGCATCGCCCACGTATCTTGATTCCTGATGCAATATGGCCATCATGACCGGGATAGGAATCTTCCATCTGTTATACGAATCAAGCGCATCATCATACCATTCAGAATTTTCTCGGAATATTTCGCAAATGTTGTCCACATTTTCAGGGGGACGATTACCGGCACATCCCTGCACGCCGGTGAAACAAAGAAGGAGACAGATCATTTTCAAGAAAAATCCGTCAAATTGCAGGAACCTTCGTCGTCGTCCATGTACCCCGTTGACAAAAACTGTTTTCATAGTAACCTGATCACGAAAGATTTCGGCCATAAGACTTGACCTATTTGGCAATGGGAACTATCGTAACAAAAGACGGTTTTGATGTAAATGCCTACATATTTTAACAAGAATAGATCTTGTACATTTTCAAAACACCCGTGATTTTTTAAAGACAGAGAACAAGAGAAGGAGGGCTACATGTCGAAAGAGGTAAAAATCTACACGCTCAGCACCTGCGGTCACTGCAAAGCAACAAAACAATTCTTGAATGATTGCGCCGTCAAATATGAATTCGAAGACGTGGATCTGACGCACGGAGAAGAACGGACCGCCATCCTGGAAGAGCTTAAAAAATGGAATCCAAATTGCTCTTTTCCAACCATTATTATTGGCGACAAAGTCATCGTGGGGTTTAAGGAAGATCAGATACGGGAGGCCCTGGAATTATGAGCGAAGCCGAAAAACTTTACGAGACACTGAAGAAGATCCAGGGACCGAAAGGGTACCTGTTCAACAAAGACAAAGACAGGGT
>JBBSAR010000636.1:0-2317 GCA_038252125.1 Desulfatiglandales bacterium | reverse complement strand
TCGGTGCCATCCAGGAGTTTGATGCCTTTTGCCCTGCCGTTATCGATCAAGAGTTTATCCACTTCAGAGTTGAGGAAATATTCCACTCCCAGTTTCTTGCCGGCCGAGACGAGGGAGTCCGTAATAGACTGGGTGCCCCCTTTGGCAATGGCCGCGGTCTCCCATCCCAACACGAGGTGGAGCGTCGCAAAGGCAAACATGATACCCGGCACATCGTCGGGGTAAATGCCGCAGGAGGTGAGAAACCCTCTCATGGTCAAGATCCTGAGCTCGGGACTTTCAAAGACAAAGTGGGCCCATTCCTTGGCGGTCATGAAGTGCATGGAGGGATCAAAGCCCGTTTTGGGATCAAGCGTCAGTCTTTCGAGAGCATCGGGCACGCCATAAGGCGTAGGAACGGAATATCGGTATTCGTGAAATGCAGGCCGGATGTATTTGTCGTATTTGTCGGTCCAGTACAGATAAGCCTCAGCGTCGGCCTTGGAGAAGCGGGCGATTTGATCGTACGTCTTCTTGACGTTTGTTGTGCTGTATTCCGTCTTTCCGGTCAGTGGGTCCACCACAGGATACCCGGCATAGGCCACATAGGAGGTGCCGTCATCAAAAACGGCGGCCTCATTGGTATCCGGGAACACGTACTCCAGGCCTTCTTCGCGAAGGTTGAATTCCTTGTAGGCCGGATGGCCATAATAACGCGTAAAATGGGCGCAGAAATTACCTCGAAAACCCGGGGCGGGAGAGTCATCGTAGGATACCGCGCCGCCGCCCAGATGATCCAGCCGTTCAAAAACCCCAACGGATAAGCCGGCCTTAGCCAGATAAGGGGCAATGGTTGTTCCGTGATGTCCGCCGCCAATCACTACCGCATCGTAAGATTTGTCCGCCATTTTGTGTTCCTCCTGTCTTTTTTAATATGGTTGAAAATGTTTAATATGAAATTTGAAATTCGAAAATTTGAAAGTGGGCGCCGCATTTAGCGATCCCATCATTATCTGAGGGCCATAAAGACCTCCGCCAGTTTTTCGGCCTGGTCCTCCACCGAGCCTTCAAAGAACCGGCAGTTCCTTCCCATATCGGGAGGAGAGGAGAGGGCCGCAATTCCCATCATTTTGAGCGCTTCCCCATCTACGCCGAAATCCCCGGCACTCCATGAAGAAATGGAACCGGACCCCTTCATCGTCTTCAACATCTTGGTCCTGGAGATATACCGCAACTCTCCCACCTCATTGCTTACGGTCACCAGCGCGGGCATTTTGGCTTTCACCCGTTCGTATCCGTCGGGTAGACTCTTTTTGACCACCACGCTCCCGTCCTCGGCGCGGATCTCACGGGCCAGACTGATGCACGGAAGATCCAGCATTTCCCCCAGGATGAGGCCCACCTGTCCGGAATCCCAGTCTCCGGCCTGCCTCCCGGTCAGGATCAGATCGTACTTGCCGATCTTCCGGATGGCGCCGGCCAGTGCCGTCGCGGTGGAATAACTGTCCAGCTTTTCGAAGACCTCGTCTTCCAGCAGGATCAGTTCATCGGCATCGGCCGCCAGGGCCTTTCTGAGTACCGTGTCCGAAACCTTTTTTCCCAGACTCAGAACCGTTATTTTCCCTCCAATCTCTTCTTTCAACCGAACGGCCGCCTCCAGGGCGTTTTCATCAAACGGGCTGATGACCTGGGGTGCATCCACGATTACTTCCATCTTTTGGTCATCCACGCACACATCGGAAAGGGGCGCTTCCGGATCGGGAATCTGTTTGGCGCAGACGATGATATGTATTTCCGTCATGACAACTCCTCCAGTTTTTCAATGAGAGCCGGGATAACCTCTTCATAATCTTCCACTATGCCGTAGTCGGCCACCTTGAACATGTTGCAGCCCGTATCCGTATTGATGGCGATGATCTTTTTGGAATGAACCATGCCCACCAGATGCTGGATGGCGCCCGATATTCCCACCGCCACATAGATATCCGGAGCGATCATGGTGCCCGTGAGTCCCACCTGATGATCCGATGAGATCCAGCCCTTGTCCACGGCCACGCGGCTGCAACCGATCATCACATTGCCGAAGGTCTTGCTCAGGGCCTCTCTCAGTTCCTCAAGCATCTCAAAGCCCTCTTTTTCCCCAAGACCCGCACCGCCTGAAACCACCACGTTTGCCTTGTCCAGGGAAACCACATCCTCCTTTACGATTTCAAGGGATTCCACCCGGTTCATGGATTCACTGATCTCCACCTTGATCTCCACCATCTCCCCTGTGGCGCCGCCTGGTTCCGCGGGGCTGAAAACCTTCCCCCGCACCGTAGCCAATTGCGGCTCGCCC
>JBBSAR010000635.1:0-2335 GCA_038252125.1 Desulfatiglandales bacterium | reverse complement strand
GTTCATGGGGAAGGGGCCGAGGGGGACCTGGAGTGCCTGGAAGAGCTGTCCCGAGCCATGAAGCTCTCCTCGCTGTGCGGTCTGGGACAGACGGCCCCCGTGCCGGTGCTGGATACCCTGAGGACTTTCAGGAAGGATTATGAAAACCGGATCAGCCAGTCGGTGCTTTTAAGGAGTCTCAAAACCATAACCGGTTAATGCCGTCGATGGGATCCTGTTTTTAAGGAGGTTGTAAGAGATGGAAGAACAAACGAGCAAATACCTGTGTCCCTACTGCAGCACGAAATTCGATGCATTTGAGGACCTGAAAACCCATGCCTTGTCGGCACATACCGGAGAGCCTACGCCCCTTCCGGATGGGATGATCCGTTTGACCCTGAACGGCGCTGAATACCAGATCCAGGTGCAGCCGGAATGGACCCTGAATTACCTGATCCACGACAAATTAGGGCTCACGTCCCCCAAGATGTTCTGTGACCGGGGGGCCTGCGGATCCTGCACGGTGATCATGAACGGCCGGCCGATTCTGAGTTGTATGACGCTGGCCATCGAGTGCGACGGCAACACGGTGGAAACCGCCGAAGGGATTGCTGATCAGGATCACCCGCTGGTGGAGACCTATGTGAAACACCATGCCATGCAGTGCGGGTATTGCACACCGGGGTTTATCACCACGGCCAAGGCGCTTCTGGACAAAAATCCCAATCCGGAGGAAGCGGAAATCCGTGAAGCCCTGGGCGGCAATCTGTGCCGGTGCGGTACCTACCCGCAGCATCCGAAGGCCATTATGGAAGCGGCCGAGATCCTGGCGAAAAAGGGAGGGAAATAAACCATGGGCAGTCTCAAGATAAGACCGTATGAAGATCTCAAGAACAGCGGCATGTACAATGTGGATGCCGATAAACCGGAAATCGAGTACCGGGAAATCGGAAAGAGGGGTGTTCGCCGCATCGACGGCTATGCCAAGGCCAGCGGCAAGGCTGTCTACACCCGCGATGTGCAGATCCCGGGGATGCTCTATGCCAAAGTGATGCGATCCCCCTATGCCCACGCCAGAATCCTCAGCATGAATACCAGCGAGGCTATAAAACTGCCGGGCGTGAGAGCCATCATGCGATATGATGATCCCGAAATCAAAGGAAGGACACTGAACGGCAGTGTGGGGGGACCGGACAGATTGGCAGGGGAGTTTTCCGGATTCGCCTTAAAACCTGAAAGCGTTATTCTTGCCCGGGAAGCCTGGTTCGAGGGACAGGCCGTGGGCGCCATGGTGGCCGCCGAAAGCGAGGAAATTGCCAAGGAAGCCATTCGCCTCATCCGCGTGGAATGGGAACAACTCCCATTTGTCTTGGATCAGGAAGAGGCGTTGAAACCGGAGGCTCCCGTCCTCCTTCCCGGGGCCAAAAGCAATAAACTTGAGGATTTCAGGGAGCTTTTTGAGCATGGGGACGTGGAAAAAGGTTTCAAAGAGGCGGACAAGATTATCGAGTTCAAGGCCACAAGACGCGCTCATCTCTGGGCCGGAGCGGAAATGCCCAGTGTGGTGGTCCGATGGACGGAAGACCGGCTGGAGCTGTGGAACCATTCCCAGCACCCCTATCCCGGAAAGCTTCTTTTGAGCGAGCAACTGGACATCCCCATGAACAAGATCACCGTGTATTCTCCTTACCAGGGTTGCTCTTTTGGAGAACGGTGCAACCCGGCGGATTTTTCCATCAACGGCATGAATACCCTTGCCGTGCTGATGGCCAGAAAAACAGAACGGCCGGTGAAGTTCCTTTTCGACAGGGCCGAGAAGTTTTACGGGGAATCCGGAGATATGATGGTGAGCTACTTCAAGGTGGGCGCCAAAAAGGATGGCGCCATCACCGCGGTGGACATGAAGAACATCTTTGCCGTCTTTCAATGTACGCCCGGCGCGGAGCATTTGCTGGAAAACACATGCATCCCCAACATCAAATGTCAGGCCATATCCGTGGATGTCAGCAAGGCCCCGGCATGGTGGGATCGCTGCGAACAGCTGCCCAACGCCTTCTGCCTCACCATGATTTTTGATCACGTGGCCGCCGATATGGGGCTTGATCCGACGCTGGTGGCGCTCAAAAACGACGGATGCGAAGGCCACGGTATGGATTGGCTCCTCCAATACAAAAAGGAGCACGGTTATCCGGAGCGGGACAGTCTGGCGGAATGTATCGAAGCCGGGAAAAAGGCCGTGGACTGGGACAATAAATGGCATCCGCCGGGGGCGCTGAAACTCCCCAACGGTAAAATGCACGGAATCGCCTTTACCTGGGACCACGAATGGGACGATGACCGGGGAACGGCTTCCGCC
>JBBSAR010000634.1:0-2339 GCA_038252125.1 Desulfatiglandales bacterium | reverse complement strand
AGTTTCATAAACCACATATTCAGAACCAACGGTCCTGGCTTCTTCATTATTAACGCTGTTTAGATCGACCGTTGCATAATCCGGAGAAAGGACTTCCGTATCAGCAATGACGGAGGCTTCTCGGTTGATAATCTTTTTTGCCCCGTACCATAATGCGGACGATAAAGAAGCTTTACGTCAGAGCATGAGAGAAAAGATGGAGCAGGAATCTTCAAAAGAGGTTTACAAGAAGCGGAAGACGATTGTTGAGCCTGTCTTTGGTCAGATAAAGAACACCGGGTTTAGAGGTTTCAGTTTGCGGGGTCGGGAAAAGGTAAGTGGTTAATTTTCCTTAGTTTGCGCCGTTCACAATTTCCGAAAGATTGTGAAAGCGATAATAAATGGAAAGGTGTGCCTTGAATCAGGGGAATTAGCTCCAGCGGCGGCCTAAGGAGATGCGCCGAACCGGTATCGATAAAAGGTACACTGCTGCAAGCGCCATTTGTCCGCTGATTTCGAAGACAAATTCCTTGCCCGAAACGCGGCCTCAATTCTGATAGTATTATGAAAGATCAACCATAAAGCAATTAAATACAATATATGGTATCCATGCCTCATTAAACAACTATATGCAGTGCATTTTAAGCTGGATTTTTGATTTTCAACGAAATCAGCCATTTTCAATGGACTGCCTTTTTTTGTGTTTTCGTATTGTCGGACAGGCTCCTAGCCTGGGCTCGTGATTTTCCGAGGAGGAACGAAAGTCAAGATTTCCAACCCGTGTAGCATGTAGCATTGGCTGCCAGCAGAAAATCGATTTCGGAAAGAGCCTCCGGCGGCACCCCGGTATCCGCTGCGATAACGAGTCTGCCCCAGTAATCCGGTGCGGCATCGCGAAAAGCCCCATACAAGCCACCATTGGCGGTACAGTCACCTCCCGGGGGGCAACGCCAAAAGGCAGAGCGATGGGGTCCACGGGGAGCGCATTGGGACGTTCGACATACCTCTGGCCATAGGCGAAAGCGCCAATGCCGGGGTCTCCATGGTGGGTGAAAATTCCGGCAGGAACGGCGACTGTCTCACCTGGCAGATATATGAAGACTGTAACCTCTTTCTCATTCATAGTTAAAAATCCAGGTCCCTTGCATTTTTCGATGCCCTGACGCGTTCCGGCAGCCGCTTCCGTTCATGGAAGATGCCCACCTGGTCCCGTTCCGGCAGGGCAGCATCCCTGATGTCCTTATCAAGCCCCAGCACCCAGAGCGCTGAAACAAAAACGGCAAGAGAAATCCCCGAATCCCCTTTTTCAAGCCTGGCAAGGGTTTTTCGATTGACGAACATGCGGGAAGCCATCTCTTCCATGGTGATTCCCCGCCGTTTCCTGGCGATTCGAATTCGTTCCCCCAATCGGGAAATAGCGTCAGCCATCTCCGGCGGGAGACTGTTTCTGGAAGTCCAATTTTGTGTCATATATACCCCTTAACAATCTATTAAGGCCTATATATGACACAAGATATATGATCTGTCAAGGGCGTTCTATACTCCTAATCAACTCATTCGCGATATTGGAGCTTTCAATGCGCATGATGCTTTCTTGAGCAGTGCCGTAACTTAAAAGATTGATGCTGCCATACCACACGGTTTTTTGGTCCATGATTGCGAATTTCTGATGAATATTGGATTTAAGAACAACACTGATACCGTTGTTTTTCAGCTCCTCCAATACCTGCTGCAAAGCTATTCGATCTTTCGTTTTAAAAGCCTCCGCCGGCCTGCTTACCACAATGGTTCGGATGCCTTTGTCGAGGCTATTTCTCAAATATTGCAACATTTGCGTAGAGCGCCTTTTCCTCAAAAAGGGGCTTACAATGAGGATTTCTTTTTTTGACCCTGCGAGATCATTGATGAAAACAGGCAAAAAACTATCTTTATCAAAAATAATATCCAATGATGCCGACAAGATATCCTCGCTTTTTGCCTTGTATCCCATCGAGGCATACCCTGTAAGCCTTTTCTGATACATTCTTTCCAGCATCCTTACATGAATATCCACATAATCATAAATCTGGACTTCCTTCTTAGCCATAAACAGTCGATGAAGTCTTCCGGCGTACTGCTGCAGTGTGCCTTTCCATGATATGGGCATGGCCAGAAACAGCGTATCAAGACGAGGTTCGTCAAAGCCTTCTCCAATAAAGGACCCTGTAGCCACCAATATCAAATTCTTATCTGCCGGTGTGTCCGTGATCTGTTTAAAGACTTCCCGTGTTTTCTTTGAACCCATACCACCCATCAGCATTACGACATCCGGGACTTCTTCTCTTAATTTCTTTGCAAGCAATTCAACGTGAGCGGTTCTT
>JBBSAR010000633.1:0-2349 GCA_038252125.1 Desulfatiglandales bacterium | reverse complement strand
TCATGAAAATGACCCTTGAAAAAGGAGAAGAAATTCTCATTACGCGTTTCGGGAAGTTGCGCGTCGTGAAAAAACTTGCGCGTAAGGGAAGGAATCCATGGTCCGGTGACAGTCTAAGGCTGGATCCGAGAAGGGTTGTAACCTTTTCGTGCTCTCCCGTTTTAAAGAAAAAGCTTAACGGGGAGAAGTAATTCCTTGCATCCGGGGTAAGAATCCAGCGCGCTCAAATATGCTTCGTCGCAATTACCGTCCGAAAAAAAAATTGCCTTTTATAGGAACATTTTATAAGATTCAAAAGTGGCTGTTCACGATCTATTTTCCCGCAAACCAATAAAACGAAGAGGAGGTATTTCATGAAACGTACGGTGACGATGTTTTCTATTCTTGTGGCTTTCGTGTTTTTTGGCTTGATGATGGGCGGACCGGTTTCCGCGGAGGAAGGCATCAAAGTTGGGATTGTGCTGCCCACAACAGGATCCCTCGCAAAATTCGGAGAGATTGAGCGGGATGCATTTCTTATGGCTCAAAAAGAGATCAATGCAGCCGGCGGGATCAACGGCAAGAAGTTGGATCTGCTCATCGAGGATACCACCGGGAGGCCCGAGGTAGGTCGTTCCGTGGTGGAGAAGCTGATTACAAAGGATAAGGTGGTCATGGTGGGAGGAGGCTACAGCAGCTCGGTGACCTATGCCGCGGCCGGGGTTTGCCAGCAGAACCGAATCCCCTTTCTGGTGAATACAGGATCCGCGGACAAGATCACCACTTCCGGATGGGACTATATTTTCAGACTGAATCCGCCCGTTAGCAAGTATGCAGGCTCTATCGAAAGCTTGTTGCAAGCGGTGATAAAGCCCAAGACGGTGGCGATACTTTATGAAAATTCCCTTTTCGGAACGAAAGGCGCCAAGGAATTCGAAAAGACGTGCGAAGGCCTGGGATACAAGGTCTTGCTTAAAGAGGGCTATGAGCATGGGGGGATCGACTTTAAACCGGTATTGATTCAGGTAAAACAGGCCAATCCGGATGTGCTTTACATGATTTCCTATATCATGGATGCCTCATTGCTGATGAAACAGGCCAAGGAACTGAAATTGACCCCCAAGATGTTTATTGGCGGCGCGGCCGGTTTCACCCTTCCCGAATTCAAGGAAAATGCCGGGGTGGCTTCCGAAGACGTGATTTCCGCCACTTTGTGGCATGAGGTGCTCCCCTTTCCCGGCGCCATGGATTTCTATAAGAAATTCAAGGCGCAATTTGACAAATCGGTGGATTATCACGGCGCCGAAGCCTATGCCGCCTGTTATGTAATCGCTGATGCGCTCAAGAGAACGAAATCCCTCAAGGCGGATGACATCAAGGCCGCCCTTGCGGCTACCGACATGATGACCGTCTTCGGTCCCGTGAAATTTACCACGTGGGGCAAAATGAAGAATCAGAATATAGCTGAGACCTATGTGGTACAATGGATAGAAGGGAATCTGGAGCTGGTCTGGCCAGCCAAACTTGCCACGAAGAAATTCGTTTACCCGGTGGACTGGTTGAAAATCTGGGGCTATTAACCCTCGCCCATCCTTTTCTGATGCGTCCCGGGGCCTTTTTTCGGCCCGGGACGCGGAATCCGTTTTTCTCTCCGTCTCTTACTGCTTTTGCCAGGTTGTCCCGAATTACGGCTCAGCGGGTGATGTGGGTTGCGGAACGACAAAAACCTTCCTACAATGCTTGAAAGGAATGCCAAATGGATGTCTTCCTTCAGACTTTGGTGGCAGGGGTTCTTATTGGTGGCATTTACAGCCTGATCGGAATAGGCATGTCCCTCATCATGGGAGTCATGGGGATCATCAATCTGGCCCATGGCCAGCTCATGATGGTGGCCATGTACATCACCTTCGTCCTTTCCCATTACCTGCACCTGGACCCCTACTTCTCTCTTCTGGTGGCCATGCCCTCTCTCTTTCTCCTGGGAATGTTTCTCCAGAAATATCTCTTGAACCCGTTGATTAAAATAGACTCCATTCTGCCGGAAAACCAGGTCCTCATGACCGTGGGCATCGGCATGGTCCTGACGGAAATCGCCCGCTTTATTTTCTCTTCGGATTACAAGACAGTGCACACAACTTACAGTGGTTCTGTTTTCTTTATAGGGAAAATCTCTTTCAATTGGGCCATGAGCATTGCGTTCCTTTTTGCCGTGGCGTTCACCATTGCGCTTTTTTTGTTTCTGTTGAAGACCGATTTGGGCCGGTGCATCCGCGCTACAGCCCAGGATAAAGATGCGGCCACCCTCATGGGCGTAAACAGCAGCCGGATCACGATTATCACCTTCGGGATCGGTTCCGCCCTCGTGGCAGC
>JBBSAR010000632.1:0-2357 GCA_038252125.1 Desulfatiglandales bacterium | reverse complement strand
TCGCTTCCTCTTCCAACTCTTTCGGTGTGAAGAGTTTGTCCACCAGTTGGATTTCCTTTGCCGCCGGCATGAGCACGAAATCGCCATAGTAGAGCATCTTTGTGGCCTCCACGTCCCCGACAAGCTGCCTAAGGATTAGATCTGGGAGATATGGTACGGGAAGACCCAGTTTGATTTCGTTCAGACCCATTTTTTTGGGCAGGTCTGTGGCAAAACGAAAATCGCAGCACAGGGCAAAGATCGTCCCTCCGGCGATGGCGTGGCCCTCCATGGCGCAGATAGTGGGAAAAGAGGTGGTAAAAAGTGCGAAGGTGAGATCCTCGAATTTCCGCCAGAAGTCCTCCATCGCACTTCGATCAAACTTCAACAACGTGGGCAGATCAAGGCCCATGGAAAAAAACTTGCTTCCCCCCGCCAGTACCATTCCTTTGAATTCGTTCTTGATCCGCTTCAGCGCCTGAATAAAATCATCCACAAGTTCGGGGCTGGTGGCGTTTATAACACCGTTTGTTAAACGCAGCAGGGCTATCTGGCCTCGTTCTTCGATTGTTACATTGGTCATGAGCGACTCCTGAATTCCGGATTCAGTATTTTTCAGTGGTCTTGCCGCATCTCGGCACAGGCGTCATTCCCGAGACAGATGTATCTTGCTTCCGACGCTATTGAGCTGGAACGATTCCGGCATTTCCCGGGAAAACTTCCATATCGCGTTGAGCCCCGTGCAGTGCATGGGAATGATGACTTCGGGGGCCAGCTTTTTCATCGCCTCCACGGTTGGTTCGATGGATGGCTCCATGGCGGTTCCGCTCAGGTGAAAACCGCCGATGACGGCGCAGATTTTTTCCCTTGCAGTAAGCTCCCGGGCATAGAGGACGGAATTCACAATTCCAGCGTGCGCGCAACCGGATATGACTACCAATCCCCGATCTCCGAGACTGATGGCAAGGGACTGGTCGTCTTGAAAGGTGTCGGGTTCGGCCTTCCCGTCGCATTTTACGCAGGCGCCTGGGAATCCTTTTTCAAATGCGGTTCTGCGGGGGATCTGTCCGGTAACCAGGATGGTGTTGTCGCAAAGCAGAAGGGGATCTTTGTTTTCCACGACTTGGCCGCCCCACAATTCCATCTCTTCCTTCGGTGGAAAAGGAGGGAAAGAGACTTCCATTCCGTTGGGAAGCTGCAGGAAACGGGGCAGAAAGACCGCGGGATGTAGAATGACCCGGACGCCGGTTCCGATTGCCCCTATCATTTCTTTTAACGCCCCCGTATGATCCATGTGCCCATGACTCATGACAATCGCTTCAATCTCTTTCGCATTAAGGCCGAGAAGTTTCATGTTGTGAGGCGCCGCCACATTGCTGTATCCGGTGTCCAGCAAGACGGAATGGGTCTCCCCCTTCACATGAACTTTCACGAGGAGAGAAAGACCATGTTCCGCCAGGAGGGTGTTCTGAGGGATCACGCCATTTTTGGCAAGGGCCGGGCGAATGACGATTTCGTTCCCCGGCAGTAGCACGTCCGAATAGTTGTCCACAAGGGTGAAAATCTCAACCAGATCCACAGGCTGCAAATCCAATGGAGCTTTCGGCATTTCTTTTCCTCCTTATAAAAAAAGTAACTGGTTCTTATTTACTTCAGCGCATTCAAACCTTCCACGCCGTATTAAACAGCGTGAACAGATGGTTGTCAACAATGCAGTGAAGAGTCCTGTAGGGCCGGCCTCCAATGTGGATGATGCTCGCATCTCTTCCCACCTCTTTGACTTCCACCTCCTTCCACGCCGCAAACAGGGTGATGCCCAGAGCCTTTGCTACGGCTTCCTTCACTGTCCACACCAACGTGGATCCTTCCATGGCTTTAAGGGATGAATGTTCCACCAACCTTTTCTCCTCTTCCCGCATGTAGACCTTGCGTGATTTCATGGCCCTTTCTCCGATCTCTTCCACATCCACTCCTACAGGGGTTTCGGAGGAAACCGTAATGACAAACCTTCTGTCGTGAGAAACCGAGCAGGGAAACGATGGCTCTCCGGTCGTTGAAGGGCAGCAAGGCCGAACATTATCGGAACAGGTAGTCGTTATGTTGGAAGAAGGCGTGGTTCGATCGTTTCCCGAAAGAACCCTGCTGACATTTTTGCAGCAGAATCGCGCGCCGAGATAGCTCGCTTTTCGCCGGTCGCCCATCTTCTTGAAACGTTCCATTTCGAGGGCGGACAAGGCTGCTTCCCCGGTTTTCAGGATGGTCTCGATTTCCATTACGGAAAGTGCCGTGCATTTGTCGCGCAGCAGTTTCAACGGGTCATCGTCGGCGCCGTTCATGATCCAGGCCGGCGGTTTGATTTTTCCCCGGCTGATATCGAG
>JBBSAR010000631.1:0-2367 GCA_038252125.1 Desulfatiglandales bacterium | reverse complement strand
ATCTGCCGATTCAAGAGGAACTGGCAAAAGTCAGACATCGTCTGACCTTTCTGACCTACCCTTGCCGCTGTCCGTCAATTGCGCCATTTGTAATGGGATACAGTGGTTTTTGAACCGGTATCGAGCGGATTATGAGTCTGTGCCCGGAGGTGCAGTTTGTAAACGATGCCGCAGGGGAGCTGTTTTCGTGCACAATGCCCCGGGTTGGCTGACAGACCATCCCGTAATATCATTGGTTCCGGATTTCTTCATTCCCCAATTTCAGAGCCGCAAGATATTATTCGTTAAATTGAAAGAAACAGTCAGGTAAACCGATTGTGCTTTCCCTCTTTTTTCAGTATAAACATGCACAGCCCTGCAACCGTGACAAATCCTTTTCCCTGTTTCCTGAAAGGGAATTTAAATGAATAGCCCTTAAATTATGACAGGCCCTTTCCATGGCAACAGGTCTGGACAACCGATAACGACAAAAAGCAGGGGCTGCAACCGGACATTCAAAGAATGTTTTGGGCCGATCCGCACGATCATTGCCGAGGGAACATCCATCAGTAACAGGAACAGAACTCTTGAGGTCACGCCATGAGCGAAAAAATTCCACTAAACCCGCATGTGCTGCGGTGGGCACGCGAGACCGCTGGGTGGTCGCTGGAAGAAGTGGCCATTCGAATGAAAAAGGATGTCGATACGGTTTCGGCATGGGAAACAGGATCTGCATCCCCAACCTATATCCAATTGGAGAAACTGGCCTATCAGCTGTTTAAGCGGCCAATTGCCTTATTCTTTTTTCCGAAACCTCCCGAAGAAGAAACACCGAATCAGTCTTTTCGAACCTTGCCTAAACAGGAGATATCCAGGATTGCGCCGCGGCTTCGATTTCTGATCCGTCAGGCCCAGGCTATGCAGATCAATCTGGCAGAACTTAATGATAACACAAATCCCGCAATACGGCAGATCGTCCAGGACCTGAAATTTTCACCCGACAGCAGTGTCAGTGAGATGGCCGCGGCAGTCAGGAAGTATTTTGGCGTTACTCTCACGGATCAATTCAGCTGGCAAAATGCGATTGAAGCCTTCAAGGTTTGGCGCGAAACCCTGGAGCGAAATGGTGTGTTCATTTTCAAAGAGGCATTCAAGGATAATCAATTTTCAGGGTTCTGCCTGTATGACCGGACATTTCCTTTGATTTATGTGAATAATAGCGACCCAGATGTTCGCCAAATCTTCAGCCTTTTCCATGAACTTGGGCATCTTTTACTGGGCACCGGCGGGGTAGATGCCCGGCAAGGTACGGATGTCACTTTGTTAAAAGGCGAATCCAGAAAGATCGAGATTCTCTGCAACGGCTTTGTCGGCGGCTTCTTAGTGCCGGATGATGATTTCATTGAAAGAACGCCACGAAGGGGTGTAGACGAAAAGGGAATTGATGATCTATCGAAGCTGTACAAAGTGAGCCGGGAAGTCATCCTTCGAAAGTTTTTAGATCGCGGCGTCATTGATGGGCGCTATTATCAGAAAATGATCAGCAAATGGGCCAGACACGCACCAAAGAGGTCAGGCGCCGGTGGAGACTATTATAGAACAAAAGGCGCGTATCTGGGCCGGCATTACCTGGAACTCGCCTTCAGTCGATACTATCAGCGAAAGATTTCAATTGAGCAACTGGCAAACTACTTGGGCGTAAAGGTAAAGAATGTTACAGGCATGGAATCCCTCCTCTTCGACGGGGGAGCGACCGCATGATCTACGTATTCGACAGCAGCCCCTTAATCGTCCTGTTTCGACACTACTATCCCAAACGATTTCCCTCTCTTTGGGACAAATTCGACGCTTTGGTGGACAAAAAGAAGATAGTATCCGTCAGAGAGGTCATGAATGAACTCAAGGTTCGTGAAGACCGATTGCTGAACTGGGCGGGCAACCATCGGGAAATGTTCCCACAGCCAATAGTGGCAGAACTTGAATTTGTCGCCGAAATCTTTACGGTCACTCATTTCCAGACCCTTATCAGGAAAAAAGAAAGGCTTCAAGGCGCCCCTGTGGCAGATCCGTTTGTCATTGCGAAGGCCCGGGTAGAAAAAGGATGCGTGGTCACCCAAGAGACAATGAAAGCGAATGCGGCCAACATCCCAAATGTTTGCAAACACTTCAATATTCACTGCATCAATCTGGAAGCATTTATGGAAACGGAGAACTGGAAATTCTGATATATTTCAAGGAGATCTGAATGGATGTGTTTGAAGTTCGAACTGCGGTAATGAAGAACTATCAGTCTTTTATCGAAAGCTTCATCAACATATCGGATGACGATATCCGAAGCAAGGTTGCTTCTGAACTGTCTTCAGGAAAACTCTGGCCGGAACCGCTGAT
>JBBSAR010000630.1:0-2369 GCA_038252125.1 Desulfatiglandales bacterium | reverse complement strand
AGTGAAACGATTTTGTCAGATTCTGCATCCTTGATGCCAGATTGACCGTGTTGCCGATAAGGGCGTAGGATAGACGATCTTCGCTTCCGGTATTTCCGGCCAATACTTCGCCGGTACAGATTCCTATTCCATGGGCAAACGGGGGTTTGCCCTGGGCAAGGCGCAGTTCATTCAAGTCTTCAAGAGCTTTTCTCATCTCCAGGGCGGCCTTCACGGCCTGGTCCGGGTGTCCTTCGCATTTCAAGGGAACCCCAAAAACCGCCTCGATTTCATCTCCCACGTATTGAAGCACCAACCCCTCGTGAAAGCGAATAACATGCTGCATGGCGGTGAAATACGCCCTCATACTCCGGATGGCCTCCTCGGGATCGTTTTCTTCCACGTAGGTCGTAAAATCCCGGAGATCCGAAAACAACAAGGTTGCCTCCGTTCTTTCGCCGTTCAAGGGAATATTTCCGGCCAAAATCTGGTCCCTGATTTCCGGTGTGACATACTTTCCAAAGGTGTCCTTTATCCGTTCTCTGTCGGCAAGGGCGCGAACCATATCATTGCCCGCATCGCCCAAGACTCCGATTTCATCGTTGGACAGCACCCTTATCCGCTGATCAAAATGCCCCTCCTTTAATTCTTCCACCACATTCAGGATATCCTCAAGAGGCTCCAGGATTGATTTCCCCACAAGAACATTCAGTCTCATGGCGAGAATGATAAAGATGCCGCTCAAAACGGCTGCGAACAGAAAAATTTCTCCGGCTAATTGGGATGGGGAGAGAGCGCTGTTTTTGGCTTCCGTCACAATGAACAAAAGCGTAACCAAAAGAAGAATCATCGGGTTGAGTGTTCCCGCGAGATTGAGAAGCCGGATTCTTCGCAAAATGGAAATCTTCACTGTTCCCGGCAGAGCCGAAAGCCTTCCTTGCGGAAAGAACAACGAAATCAGGTGTTCTCTTGAATATTTTTCCAGCAGGAAAAAAGAGAGTCCCGCAGTAATCAGACCGATCATGAAGGATCTGAAAAATACGAAAAAGCATATAATGGCAGAGAAATAAAAAAAAATGTGAAAGGTAAGAATCACAAGCAACGGTACTACGATGTAGGTAGCCACATTGATGGATGAGAGTATCAAAGGAAGGTTGATGAGACGCTTTTCTGCCTTTTCCCTGAGTTTGCCGGGGATTTGCCCCTGTCCGGTCAGTATCAGGTCGGACACGCGGGAGATGGGCTTTTGAATCCTGGATTGAATCAAGAGGATCAACGGCATCACCAGCGGATAAATCAGAAAAAAGAGGAGCCAACCCTTCTCTTCAAAGAGAAATATCTTGGTTTCCTCAAAAAATTTAAGGGGAGTAACAAAGTTCAAGGCACAAATGGTCAAGAAACCAAAAAGGTTCGCGTTCAGGTTTCGAAGATAAAGTCCCGCCATCTTGGATTGAAAGGGCTGCGGTTTTAGTCTGTTATGCTTCTCCAATGGCATCTTTCTCCCTGTTCCTCGATGAAATTCTTTCAGTGCATTTCTTTAAAAATACCGTCTCACCAAAAAATGTGTTACTATGTTCCATGCAAATGGATATCGTACATGAACAGGCTTTTCATCCATTCGCTGGATATGTCATTAACGGTTTTCTTATAAAAATACAACTTCCTTAAAGGATTGCCTGTAAAAGAAAAAGGAACAGGAAGCGGCCAGCCGGTACGATTTTATAAAGCCAAATGACTCATGAAGATGATCCTGGAAAATCATCTCTTGAAAATGTCTGCGAAAGCCTTCTGAAAAGCAGGCTCATATCCACAGATCAGAAGTCGGTTGGAGGCGCAATTTCGCCTGATCTTACGGCATTATAATGAATTCTTCGGCATTGGACTTTTTTAGGATATCATTTGATCTGAAGATTCTTGTAATGCATGTTATCTTTACTTCTTCCGCCCTTCCAATTAGGGTTATTGCTGCCATGCATATCATATTTCGTAAAAAGTTTTATGATCTTTATCTCCATCGAGTCAGAACTTCTGAAGTCACAGCTGAAACTCTTACGGCCACAATATATAGCGGTTGGTCAATACTACACTCATCGCGTCTTGGGTCCACAATCCGTACATGAATCCGGTGTGTCATCGGGGCCAAGTTCATGCAAGGTTACCAAATCAATCATGCAATATTTTCATGTAAAATCAAAATATAGAATCTACCCAATCTCAACTTACTGGATTACCCCAGAACCTTTTTCAAAACATTTTCAAGATCGGCCTTTTGATAAGGTTTGGGCATGGCGCCTTGAAAACCGTATTCCTTGAAATTGGTAATGATCGGGTCATTGAAATAGCCGCTCGATACGATGGCCTTTACATCGGGATCAATCTTAATGAGTTCT
>JBBSAR010000629.1:0-2374 GCA_038252125.1 Desulfatiglandales bacterium | reverse complement strand
CATGAATGCCAAGACAAAGGCGGTTCTCTCCGAAGACGGAAAATACTATATCCTGAACGGAGAAAAGATGTTTATTACCAACGCGGGCTGGGCAAGCAGTTTTATTGTCTATGCCAAGGTGAACGGCGAGGACTTTACCGGTTTCATCGTTGAAAAAGATTTTCCGGGGGTTTCCACCGGAAAAGAAGAAAAGAAAATGGGGGCACATGGGTCCTCCACCCGGCCCGTCATCCTGGAAGATGCCAAAGTGCCGGTGGAAAACGTCCTGTTTGAGGTGGGGAAGGGACACAAAATCGCCTTTAACATTTTGAATATCGGCCGATGGAAACTGGGCGCCGCTTCCGTGGGCGGATGTAAGGGGTGTGTGACGGAGGCCGTCAAATACGCCAACGGCCGTATTCAGTTCAAGGCGCCCATCAGCTCTTTTGGAATGATCAAGACCAAACTGGCCAACATGGCCGTAAGGACCTACATGAGTGACAGTGTCATGTATCGTCTGGCCGGCATGTTCGACAATAAACTGGGAACCCTGAATGCCGAAGCCAAGAAGAGTGGCGCCGAAAATGCCAAAGCCATAGAAGAATATGCCGCCGAGTGTTCCATCTCCAAGGTATATGGTTCAGAAGTTCTGGATTACTGCGTGGATGAGTATGTACAGATCCTGGGTGGGTACGGCTTTTGTTCAGAATACCCCGCGGAGAGATATTATAGGGATTCCAGGATCAACAGGATTTGGGAAGGGACCAATGAAATTAACCGGATGCTCATTCCCGGGACCATGCTGGGAAGGGCGATGAAGGGGAAATTAAACCTCCTTCCCGCGGCACAGGCTATCGCCGGATTTCTCATGAGCTATTCGCCACTGGCGGTTCAACTGCCCGATACCCCGCTTGCCCAGCAGGAACACATGATTAAAATGAGCAAAAAGATCGCCCTGATGGTGGCAGGAGTAGCCGCGCAGAAATTTGGTCCGGGTCTTACAAAGGAGCAGGAAGTTCTTGGAAAGATCGCCGATATGATCATGGAAGTGTTTGCCATGGAAAGCGGCCTTTTAAGAACGCTCAAGATGATAGACAAACAGGGGGAAGAAAAGGCCAAATACCGGATTGCCGCTGTCAAGTGCTATGTGGACGACATGATTCCGCAGATAGAAATCTGGGCGAAACAGGCGTTGGCCTACGTGGAAGAAGGAGACATGCTTCGAACGCAACTGGCCGGGGTCAAGAAACTGGCCCGGTATCAACCCATCGACGCCATAACACTGAAAAGAGAGATCGCGGACAGAATTATCGACCTGGAGGCCTATCCTTTCTGATCAAAGATTGATTTTTGACGCAATCTGGAATACTTTAAAAGAGGATCTGTCTCATCAGATCCTCTTTTTCATTCCGGATATTAATAAATAGTTGACAATGAATCATTGACCATTATTTTTCGTGTTTCCCGTGAACAAGACCCGGAACCAAACACCCGACATCTTACAACTGTTATACGACGAGGTTTTTTAAAGCGTGTACGAAATAGATAATCTGAGAAATATCGGCATCAGCGCCCACATTGATTCTGGAAAAACCACCCTCACCGAAAGGATTCTATTCTACACGAAAAAAATCCATGCCATTCACGAAGTGAAGGGAAAAGACGGTGTGGGGGCCACCATGGACTCCATGGAGCTGGAAAGGGAAAGAGGCATCACCATTGCCTCCGCCGCCACCCACTGTGAATGGAGAGGCCACAAGATTAACGTCATCGATACACCGGGGCATGTGGATTTCACTATTGAAGTGGAGAGAGCACTCAGCGTAATGGACGGGGCTATCCTTATCCTTTGTTCCGTTGGGGGAGTGCAATCGCAATCCATTACGGTCGACAGGCAGATGAATCGGTACGAAGTGCCTCGTATCGCTTTTATCAACAAATGTGATCGGTCCGGGGCCGATCCCTACCGGGTGGCGGAGCAGTTACGCAGCAAACTGGGACACAATCCGGTGTTGATGCAGATCCCTATCGGTCTTGAATCGGATTTTCGAGGAATCGTTGACCTGGTTTCCATGAAGGCCGTCTATTTTGAAGGGCCCAACGGGGAAGAGGTCAGAACGGCTGAAATTCCCGAAGGCATGCAGGAGGAGGCCCGGACACGCAGAGAGGAAATGCTGGATGTCGTGTCCATGTTCTCGGATACCCTGATGGAGGCTATTTTTTCGGAAAACGTGGAGGAAGAGATGATCCACGAAGCCGTCAGGAAGGGGACCCTGCTAAGAGAACTGACGCCAGTTTTCTTGGGCTCCGCCTACAAAAATATCGGCGTTCAGACCGCACTGGACGGAATTATCAGCTATCTGCCCTGCCCCGATGATGTGCAAAACAAGGCATT
>JBBSAR010000628.1:0-2388 GCA_038252125.1 Desulfatiglandales bacterium | reverse complement strand
TTTGCCGTTAGGATTATAAAGTAGATATATTCGGATTTCTCCATGTTGCGTATTTCCCGGCAAAGCGCCAATCCGTCCATCCGGGGCATCATCCAGTCCGAAATCATTACACTCGGTGATTCGGGTTGTTGAATGATTTTCAAAGCTTCAACACCGTCACAAGCAACCGTCACCTCATGGCCCCACTCAAGTAAATTTGCTTCCAGTATGCGTCTGGAGATTGGGTCATCCTCGGCGATCAGAATTTTCATATTTTCATCTCCTGCAAAACGATTTTCATTTCAGATGCCAGTTCGTTGAGAGCTCTTTCAAGGTTTGATATTCCTTCCGCCGCTGTTGCCATTTCGCCTTCTTTTCCTAACTTCTCAAGGCGAGAGGCCACCTCGCATACTTCCCTGGCGCCGAAATTGCCGACAGCGCCTTTCAGGCTGTGGGCTTCTCTCTCAAGGATACCGGCATCGTTTACCGCAATTGCTTTTTTGATCTTGGCCATATCATCAGAATAGCTTTCTATGAACATACCAGCGATTTCCCGGAAAAGATCTTCATCGCCTAAAACTGTCTCCATAGTGCTGGACAGGTCGAAAGTCGTTGGAGAAAAGGTTATTGAGCCTTGTGGGGGCGGTGTTTGTTTGTGTCCTTTTTCACTCTGCGATTTACGGGCAACTTTATTGATAGCACTGTAAAGCGCTTCCGGCTTGATCGGTTTGGACACATAGTCATCCATGTCCGCGGCAATGCACTTTTCCCGATCCCCCGTCATGGCATGAGCCGTCATGGCAACAATTGGAATCCTTTTGATTGTAGATTGGTTAGCGGTTGGTGCTTGTTTTTCCTGACTTCCGTCTTCTGACATCCGTCTTCTGACATCTGTTTTCTGACTTCCGACCTCCGTCCCCTGACTTCTGACTTCCGTCTTCTGACTTCCGTCTTCTGACATCTGTTTTCTGTCTTCCATTTTTCTTATTTCCCGAGTGGCTTCGAATCCGTCCATTTCCGGCATCTGGATATCCATGAGAATCAGATCGAAATCACCCTTTTTAAATTCCGCAACAGCCTCTATCCCATTCGATGCCAGGGCAACCCGGTGTCCTCTTGTCTCCAAAAGCTTTATGGCCAGGGTCTGGTTTATCAAATTGTCTTCAGCCAGCAGAATATTGAAAGTTTCCCGCGCTTCATAAATTTTGTGGCGAGTGATGACCGTCGGCGTTTCTTCCGAGGGAAGCCCCATGGTCATCAGGATGGCATCAAATAGATCCGATTGCTTTATGGGTTTGGGCAGATACCCTGAGATGCCGACCTTTTTGCAGCGATCGGTGTCACCCCTTTGCCCTGAGGAAGAAAGCAAGATAATCCTCACGTCTCCTCCCGAAGGATCGTCCTTGATTATTTTGGCTACGTCAAAACCATCTAATTCCGGCATCTGCATATCCAGTAAAATCAATCGATACGGCGTTCCGGAACCAAACGCCTGGTTGAAACAATCAATTGCTTCCTTTCCACTGGCTGCAATCGTTGGAACAAGGCCCCAGGATGTTATCATTTCCTGGAGCAAAATACGGTTGGTGTAATTGTCGTCCACAATGAGAACCGGCATTCCCGAAAGATCATGCGGTTTGGGACGCGGGATACTGATCTCTTTTGAACGGCTCAGTTTAAAGCAAACAGTGAAGTGGAAAATGCTGCCAGGACCTCCAGTGCAGGGTTCTTGTGTCCGGGTGTTGGAATCTTCCTCCAATCCAAACCGGTTCGGGCTTTCCACCCGGATCTCTCCACCCATCATCTCAACAAGCTGTCTGGTTATGGATAGCCCCAGACCCGTACCACCGTATTTTCTCGTGGTGGAACCATCCACCTGTTCGAAACTTTTGAAAATCGAATCCAACCTGTCCTGAGGAATTCCGATGCCGGTGTCCGATACCATGAAATGGAGTTTCACCGAATCGTCCGACTCGCATTCCATTTCAACCCGGATCACAATTTCGCCTTGCTCGGTAAATTTAAGAGAATTCCCTGCTATATTGACGATAATCTGGCGCAACCTGCCCGGATCGCCGATTAAAGCGGTGGGTACATCCGCCCGAATGTGGCAGGCCAACTCCAACCCCTTTTCGTGGGCCTTCAACGCCAGGGTGTCAACAGCATTTTCAAGGGTGACGCGCAGGTTAAAATCGATTGCTTCCAGCTCCATTTTTCCTGCTTCGATTTTGGAAAAATCCAGGATATCATTGATCAGTGCCAGCAGCGAATCTGCTGACATCTTTGCCATTTCCAAATATTTCCGCTGCTCTCCGGATAAATCGGTGCCCAGGACCAGTTCAGTCATGCCGATGATTCCATTCATGGGAGTGCGGATCTCATGGCTCATGTTGGCAAGGAACTCACTCT
>JBBSAR010000627.1:0-2389 GCA_038252125.1 Desulfatiglandales bacterium | reverse complement strand
TCTATCCCCCGAATCATTACGTGGTGCAAAACACCGGGAGCATCTAATCTTGCTGTCCTTGGCATATCATGGAGTTTATCCAAACCAAATCCAAACCAAACAGAATGTCATTTGAATTATTAAAGAGCGTCCCACTTTCCCAGAAGGTTTGATGGCCTTGTTAGCGATTTGTCAAGAATAAAGATTTGACCCCATCCCATTGAGTTATTTACTTATTTACGGACGTCCCCCTATTCCCCTATTCTCACTGATTTTTTCTGTAAGCCAGGCATTTGCGAGAGCCTCTGAGCTGACTTTTCTGGATCGAGCGATCTCTGATAATTTTCGTGCAACCTCTGAATCGAGTGCAAATAGAAACTTCCTTCTTTTAAGGTCAACAGCAAAATCGGCCTCAGGTATCTGCTCCAAAAAATCGCCCATATCATGGCCATCAAAAAATTCTGCCAACTCATCGAGCGAATCAAAGTGAGGTAACGTTTCAACTCTATTTTCTTTCATACTGCTTCCTTTCCTTACGCGCCATATCCCTTGCGCTCAAAATGAGAGCCTCGTTGGTTTCTTTGTAGATGAAAAGCACGGTTAAGTAGCGTCCCGCGCAAGTTCGGCCCAAAGCCATATAAACATTTTCGCCTTCTCGTTTCCCTTTCTGCACAAAACGGAACTTCGGCTTTGAGACCAAAACGTCCTCTACCTCCTCAATTTCAACATGGTGCTTGTACCAAAGCTTATCTACAATGTTCCTCAACCATATGACCGCTTCAATCTTCATAAAAGCCCCGTCATCTGATCCTCTTGCCCGATTCTATTTCGTTGGACTCCATGAACTGGTCTATGAGAATCGAAATTTCTTGCTGTTTCCATTGAGCTGTGAGTTCCAAAACCGTTTCCTGCCGGACGTCCCCCCCGAGTTCCGGAATCGTATTGATCAGCAGTCTTACTGCGAAACATTAGCACCGTCTGCCAAACTTAACTGGCAAGCGTTGCGCTCAAGAGTCTCTCATTTTCGTAATCTTGTCAAGTTTCGCGCTTTTCGCTCCAGCGTCCGGCTATTACCCCCGCCCCCGAATCTCCGTCCTTCATCATTTTTCGTCTCTTCTTTGCGGTTTGGCAGCTTTGCGCGGGACATTTTAATCTGCTTCTTCTTTTAACTGCTTTATGAAACCGTTTTTTCTGTTGTTTCATTGGGGTTTAACCAGGGCGTGAGATACCTGTTTTCAACTCTGCCGGAGAAAGTTAAAAAGTTAGTCGCGGTAGGAATGCCGGTCACCCGGCACCCCCCGCACAGATCCCGGCGTTCGTTACCAACGCACCGGCTCCTACCTCGGGTAATAACGCAGAAGCTTTGACTACTACTTCTCGTACCAGCTTAAGTCCGCTTTACAGGCATTTTGGATTGACGTAGGTCCTTCCTCTTGGCCGTATCCAGGATTTCTCCTTTCGTGCCCGTTTAGTGTTCTCCATATCAAGCCTCCGTCACAGAGTATCCCGCCACGGCGGGATTGGACTTTAACAGGCCCTCTCCACTGATTTTGCTTGATCTTAACAGGAAAGCTATTTAAACTACTCTAATGAACGGACACGATGCTTGTAATCCACAATCATCTTGTGTCTTTTGGGGAGGGAAAATCCATGTCCGAAACGACCAGCTATCTCGAATCACTGGTTCGTGAAACGCAAAAGCCCGAAGCGGAAATCGTGGCACGGGCATTTCAGGCCGGGTTGCGCCAGTTATGGAGAGAACAAATCCTCGGCCGATATCTTCGAGGCGACATCAGCCGCGATAAGGCCATAAACCTTGCAGGTATTGACTATGTGGAGCTGTCGGAACGTCAGCATAGCGCAATGATGGAGGACCTGGAGTGGGCTCTGGGGAACTGAACGTCACTGCAGATGCAGGCCCACTGATACACCTACATGAAATCGGCTGTCTGAGATTCCTCAATTTTTTCAATAGCCTTCATGTTCCTAATGCAGTTTGGCTTGAAAGCGTCGGGCAAGACCGCCTTTCCCAAACCGAACTGTTGAGACTTAAAAACATTCGACGACACTCACTCACTGAATCAGAAATTGATCAATTTGTAAAAGGAAATAACCTCCAAGGACTTCATGTCGGTGAGCAGGAATGCCTGTTTGTCTGCCTGAACAGGGGCATATCCATGATTCTGACCGATGATATGGCAGTTCGTTCTGCTGCGAGGCAGTTCCATATTGTGCCTGTTGGTTCGTTGGGAATCGTGGTATCAGCATTTAAACGAGGGGAAATATCCATGGAGGAAGCCGAACATTACATCGCAGATCTGTATGATGTGAGCAGTCTTTTTGTTACAAGATCAATCGTCGAATTGGCTATAGAACAACTCCGGTCACCTGCCAAATAGCCCTTTTGTGT